>JAJAYT010000366.1 GCA_026786085.1 Microcoleus sp. CAN_BIN18
AATTGACAATTATGAGACTGTACCTCACAAGGGTTTTCATTCAGTTGACAGTTGACCCTTCGACTACGCGAGCGGGCACCGCAGTTGACAGTTGACAGCTACCTCTATCTGGAAGGAAGAGGATTGAAGCAATGAATAGTCTTCTTTTAATTTCTCCCTCAAAAGGTTCCGGCTTTAAACAAATTCTTTCTGGTAAACAGTTATAATCAGTAACAACTAATGACTGATGACCGCTCGCCAGTGACTAAGAACCAATGACTAACAACTAATGACCAATGACTCATGACTCATGACTCATGACTCATGACTAATGACTGAGGACTTATAAAAAATGGGCTTATTTGACGATTTCAGTAAATTGTTAGAAACAAAATTAGAAGAATTTTTGCGCAGCAATCCACATCTGGAATTGCAGGCAATAGAAGAACAATTGAAGGAACAAGAAGAAGATACCCTGCGACTGATTCTCGAAATCCAGAAACAAGAGAAACAACTACAAGCAGAGATTTTGTCCGCAGCCCAAGAAATTCAACGCTGGAACGATCGAGCAAACAAAGCCAAAGCCGCGAATCGGCTAGATTTAGCTCAAGCAGCCCAAGAGCGACAAGCTGCTTTGCTGCGTCAGGGAAATCAGCGGTGGGGGCAAATGCAAGGCTGCAAAGAACGTATTGAAAAAGCAAAAGAACTGTACCGCCAAATTCAGGTGCGACGAAAAGAAGTCCGAGCTTCAGCAGCCGAAGCTGCAACTCGCGCTACTACTAAAACAGAGCAGAATTGGGATACGAAGGGTTGGAATCAGACTTCTAATTATAGCAGTTTTAATGCAGCAGACCCTCTCGAACAAAAGTTTCAACACTGGGAAGCAGACGAAGAGCTCGATCGTATGAAGCGCAATATAGGGAAGTAATATCAAATCCCCCTGTAACTGTTGACTGTTGACTGTTGGTTATTTGTTAATCGCGAACTACAGTGATAGGATTTATGAGTAGTAGGGTACGCAGTGCGCACCTAGCCCTGTCAAGGTGTCTGCCCAGCTTGCTTTTTAGTGCCGAAAATGCTTGAAATTTGGTAATTTGTAGGGTGGGCCGTAAGCACCGGTTGACTTGATACCCATCGAAATGCGTACTGGTTGACTTTTTCAATGCTTTTTGACGCACCCTACAGGATGAGCCGGTGCGCATTGCGCACCCTACAAACTACTAAAACATTCTAGGCTAATTCATGAAGTGCGATCGAACTACAGGATTGTAAAATCCGTCGCAGTAATCAAGCTCGTCGGCACATTGCCCAGAGTTGCCAAAAGTTGACCGGAACCGGTAACTCGGATCAGAGTAGAACTATTCTCCGCGACAATGCTCAGTTGCGAGAAATTCAGACCGCCGATTAAGCCGATCGAATCGAGGCCGTATTGAAAGTCTAAAATAGTCTCGCTACCGAGGTCAAGACCTAAGATAAATCGATCGTTCCCAGTGCCTCCAATCAGAGTATCATTCCCCTCATCTCCAAACAAGAAATCATCCCCAGCACCGCCAAGCAAACTATCCTCATCCTTGCCGCCGTAAAGAGTATCATTCCCAGCATCGCCATTGACGGTATCTTGACCTTCATTGCCAAACAGCAAATCGTTACCCAAACCGCCGCAGATTTGGTCTTGTCCGCCAGCAGAACCGACGGGGAGACGGCTGCCAATATCCCCGTACACAGTATCTTCCCCATCGCCGCAGCAGATAGTATCGTTGCCTTCATCACCAAACAGCAGGTTATTGCCCGACTCGCCTAGAACTACGTCATCGCCTTTACCTGCACGCACTGTATCATTACCGTCACCACCTGCGATCGTATCTTGACCTTCTTGACCGCTGAGGAAGTCATCGCCCGCCAAACCAAACAGCAAATCATTACCAGTTAAATCCGGGTCGAACGGGTTAAGAGTTCCCCCATAGATAGTATCGTTACCCTGGTCGCCAATTAAAGTATCGCTGTTCTTGTCGCCAAAAATAACATCATCATCTTTGCCGCCGTAAACAACATAATCGTTCTCGCCGCAAAGATTAAATCATCTCCAGCAACCCCGTTGAGGTAATCATTACCCTCATTACCAAACAGCAAATCCCTATCTATATTTGGGCCAACCGGGAAATTGCTGTTAAGTCCCCCGTAAATATTATCATTGCCCCGCAAACCAGCCAACAAATCATCGCCGTCAAAACCATTTATTTCGTCACCGTTATTAGTGCCGAGAATAGTGTCATTGCCGTTAGTACCGTTGCGGGTATTAGCGACAGAATTTTGGCCGCGAATACTGCTAAGGCTGGGCAAAACAATTTGCGAACAAATGCAGTCAGCATCTTCTCCTGCTTGCGGTGGTGGTGTTGGTGTTGGTGTTGGTGGTTGAATTTGGCCTAAAAAATTCCCAAAGTTAATATTGCTGGCATTAGTGCCATTGCTGACAGCAACAATATCAGCGGGATTGACAGTAGTTCGAGTCCAACCAGGTTGATTGACTTCCCGAACTCGATAAGTTCCCGGGCCTAAATTAGCGAAACTATAGCCACCCAAGCTATCAGTTGAAGTATTAACTTCTCCAGCACCTAAACTGTCGTCGCCGTTAGCATCAAGGAAGACTTGCCAGTTAGGCAATAGCGGTTCTTGAGCATCCAAAACCCCATTGTTATTGAGGTCATTAAACTTGCTGCCGGAAATGCTAATATTTTGGAAATTGCCGAAGTTAATTCCACTACGACTTTCGCCACTGCCGAGATTAATCGGTGCGGGATTCGTAGTAGTTTGCGTCCAACCAGTCCGCTGCACTTCCCGCACGTTGTAAGTGCCGGCATTGAGGTTGTTGAAGCTGTAATTGCCAGAATTGTCAGTGGTAACAGTAATTTCGCCCGAATCTAAAGAGTTGTTCCCGTTAGCATCAAGGAAAACTAGCAATCCCGAAAGACCAGTTTCCCCCGCATCCTGAGTACCGTTGCCGTTGTCATCGTTGAATTTAAGACCGCTGATGCTGCTTTGTTGGACGGGAGTAGGAGTGGTAACAGGAGTCGGAGCAGGAGCGGGAGTCGGAGTTGGAGTCGGAGTTGGAGTCGGAGTCGGAGTTGGAGTTGGAACAGGTAATGGGCTATTGGCGAAATTCGCCGTACCAGGAGTAGTTTGGCCTGCCGCCAGCACGACAGGATCAGGATTGGGAGTCCCCGGTGGCGCGGCAACTTGCCGAACGTTGTAAGTGATTCCTGTGGGCAAGTTGGGGAAATTGAAGCTGCCGAGAGGACTGGTAGTTGTTGCCGAAGTTTCTCCGGTGTTGAGAATGCCGTCACCGTTAGTGTCGAGGAAAACAGTCACTCCTGGGACGCCGAGTTCTCCAGCGGCTTGAGTGCCGTTGCTGTCAGCGTCGTTGAAGACAACGCCAGTAATGCTGCCGAGTACAGGAGTCGGAGTCGGAACCGGAGTTGGGCGATTCCCAAAATTCGCCGTCTCAGGAGTCGTTTGGCCTGTCGCCAGCGGCACAGGAGGCGGATTGGGAGTCCCCGGTGGCGCGGCAACTTGCCGGACGTTGTAAGTGATTCCTGTGGGCAAGTTGGGGAAATTGAAGCTGCCGAGAGGACTGGTAGTTGTTGCCGAAGTTTCTCCGGTGTTGAGAATGCCGTCACCGTTAGTGTCGAGGAAAACAGTCACTCCTCCGACGCCGAGTTCTCCGGCTGTTTGAGTGCCGTTGCTGTCAGCGTCGTTGAAGACAACGCCAGTAATGCTGCCGAGTACGGGGGGTATCAGTTGATTGCCGAAATTCACCGTAGTTGCTTGGCCAGCCGCCAGCGCTACTGAAACTGGATTGGCAGTAGTTGGTCGGTTTCCAGGAGGCACGATTTCCCGAACGTTGTAAGTAGCTGCGGGCAAGTTGGGGAAAGTGAAGTTGCCGTTAGCACCCGTAGTCGTCGAAATTTCTCCGGCATTGAGAATGGTGTTGTTGTTAGTGTCGAGGAAAACACTCACTCCGGCGACGCCGAGTTCTCCCGCACCTTGAGTGCCGTTGCCGTCGGCGTCGTTAAATTTGATACCAGTAATGCTGCCCAGCGGTGCGACAACAGGCACCGGCTGTGCGGAAAATTCGGAGGTGTTGCCAGCAGCGTCAATTGCTGTGGCAGTGATTAATTGACCGGGAGCAACTGCTACAGGGAAAACTTGATTGAAGGTGGCATTGCCGGCGGCATCAGTCGTTACTGTGGCAGAACCGATGAAGGTTTGACCTTGGGTGCCGGGGGGAGTGTTGGCGAAAAATTGCAGGGTGAAATTGGCGCTGGGCGTGCTGTTGAAGGTTCCCGCGACGGTGACGTTGCCGGGGCCGACGTTGGCGGTGGTGAGTACGGGGGTGTTTTGAAGGTTGTTGGCGCCTGTGTCTGGGTCGCCAGGATCGTTGGCGGTGATGCCGTTGTTGCCGAGGTCGATGCCTAGGCCGGCGTTGGCGAAGATGGAGTTGTTTTGGATGCGGTTGCCGGTGCCGGAGGCAACACCTACGCCGATATTGCCGTTGTTGGCGATCGTATTTCCTTGACCTGCTACTGTACCGCCGATCGCATTATTACTGGCCGCAGCGGTAATCTGTACCCCTAGCGAACTATTGCCTAAGGGGCTAGTACCGTTGGCTGCAACGCCGATAAAATTGCCACGCAAAGTGTTTCCTGTTGCAGAAACGCCTGTAATCTGGACGCCTAAACCGGCGCTGGGACTGCTGTTGCCGGAAATGATATTGCCAGCGCCGACCACACTACCACCAATCGTGTTGTTGGGTGCATTGTCTACAACCACGCCAATAATGTTTGGCAAGGCAGCGATGCCTGCGGAGTTGGTGCCGATGTAGTTGCCGAGTACAGAGTTGAGAGTGGCATTGGCGTTGAGAATTTGCACGCCGAAACCGAGATTCCCGGAAATGATGTTGCGATCGCCCGCAGCAGTCCCGCCGATCGTGTTGCTGGCAGCATCCTGTACGAGTACGCCAGTCAAAGTGTTGCCCAAGCCTGCGGTGCCGCTGACATCGGTGCCGATGAAGTTGCCTAAGATTCGGTTGCCTGTGGCAGCGTTACTGGTAGCAGGGTTATTTTGAATGACTATACCGAAAGCATTATTGCCGGAAATGATGTTGCGCGCACCTGCGGTATTTCCGCCGATCGTATTGCCCGGTGCATTCTGAATCGCTACGCCAAAACCGGTGTTGCCCAAGTCTGCTGTACCGGTGATGTCAGTGCCGATGAAGTTGCCCAGTACGGTGTTGCCTGTGGCTGTGGCAGCATCGATGAACACGCCAGCGCTGCCATTGCCAGAAATTAAGTTGCGATCGCCCAGATTAGTCCCGCCAATCGTATTGTTGGGCGCACCTTGAACCTGTATGCCTGTGCCACCGTTGGGCACAGCACCAGTGCCTGCCGTGTTTGTGCCGATGTAGTTACCTCGGACGATGTTATTTGCAGCACCAGTGTTGTTGAGCCACACGCCGAAAAGACTGTTGCCAGAAATGATGTTGCGATCGGCTGCTGTACTTCCGCCGATCGTGTTGCCCGGTGCATTGTCAACTACTACGCCGCTGACGTTTGCCAAGGCAGCAGTCCCTACAGGATTGGTGCCGATGTAGTTGCCACGCACTACGTTTCCGGTGGAAGTGTTGCCTGCGATGAAGATCCCGGAGTTGCTGAAGCGATTGATCGCTAGTCCTTGGACGGTGCTGTTGCTGCCAATGATGAGTATGCCGTTGATCCCAACCCCGGCACTGGCTCCACTTAGCTCAATCAGTACCGTGGCTGGAGTAGTCGCAGTCGCAGGAGCCGCCCCTAGTTGGCTGAAACCGTCGATAGTTACAGCCCCGGTGATGGGTGGCAAGGAACTCAGGGGCGCGATCGTCTGCGCACCTGTACCTATGGCAAAGTTAATGATATCCGCCCCAGCAAGGGCATTAGCATCAAAAATCGCATCTCGCAGCGAACCCGCCCCAGCGTCAGCGGTGGTAGTAACAACAAACGTAGCCAAAGCGTGCGCGTAATTTGCCATCACCTCCGGCTCGATCGCCAATCCAGCTTTAATCGCTCCAGTAGCATATTCAAGTAACCAATTTCCGCCTTTTTGCACACTCCCAGTAACATCGGTAGAAGCAGCAACATTAGCTTTTGTTAACTTGCTGAGCTTTTGTACAAAAGCTGCTCCTTTTTCACCCGCTGCTACGTTACAACCGTATAGCAGAATTTCAAATTGATTTTGAATTGAATTTACAGAGGACGAAAACCACCGTTTCAAACAGTCGCGATATGTTTCTAAATTGTCGGAATTCAGGCTAGTTTTTCCTAGCTGCAAACTTCCCGATTCCCCGTGAGAAATAATGTGAACGCTTTCTATACCTTTGCGGCTTTGCAGTGCTTCGGCAATTTGTTCGATGCCGTCCCGCGTGCGATCGACTAAAATAACCTCTATACCCGGTTTCACACCGACAGCCAAACTCTGCCAATCTTCAACGGCTGAATCTACGAATACTATTTGTTGGTTTTTCATAATTACCTTTTCCCCATGCACCTAAGTAGGTTTTCAAATTGTTGTTTCCGTGCGAGCCTCGCCCCAACTTCCAAGCACAAATACCGCTACCACAAAACAGCCTTCAACTCAATAAAAGTTGTACAGGCAAAACTTGACAATTATCTGTTTTTGTGATTTTGTTTGATTTTTTGGAGAGCGAAAGTTGGTCGATCGCACTTTTTTATTCTCAACTTAAAAAAGACTGACCCCACGTACAACTAGCTTGTTCCCGATTCCGGAAATATTTCAAAAAACGTCAATCTAATTTATAAAACTTAATGTTATTTTTTTTACTAAGTACAAAAATGCGCAAAAAAATGTCACTCTACGCAAGTTCCAAACCCAGAGAGTAGTAAGTATCCAGCAATTCTCCAATCTAAAACTGCGCCACTGGGATTTTGGCAAATCCAGCGTGTCGCTCATAACATACAGGAATAGTCGCCTTCATGGCATCATAGAAACTTGTCCCTCACATCATTGAAATCGATGACAGCTCAAAACTCCCCGGTTTCCCCCGTCACCTGGCTTGAAAACCGAGTTATACTAATTGACCAAAATCGATTGCCTCAAGAATACACGACTGTGGAAATTAGTCGCAGCAACGACATGGCTGAGGCAATTAAAACTATGATAGTCCGAGGTGCTCCGGCGATTGGCGTAGCGGCAGCTTACGGGATGTATTTGGGGGCGCGGGAAATCGAAACGGGCGATCGCACTGAATTTCTCGCTAAACTAGAACAAGTTGGTGAATTATTGCGATCGACTCGTCCCACAGCAGTTAATTTGTTTTGGGCAATATCGCGAATGCTCAAAACAGCCGAGAAAACTAGCGGTTCCGTCGAACAAATACAAAAAACTTTGTTAGAAATGGCCAAAACCATTCAAGCCGAAGACTTGCAAACTTGCAAAGATATCGGCGACAAAGGTTTAGAAGTTCTGCCCGCAACACCCGAAAAATTGAACTTACTAACTCACTGCAACGCCGGCGCATTAGCCACAGCCGGCTACGGTACAGCTTTGGGTGTATTTCGTTCTGCTTGGCGAGAAGGCAGACTTGGCAGAGTATTTGCAGACGAAACTCGCCCCCGTCTCCAAGGTGCAAAACTCACAACTTGGGAATGCGTGCAAGAAGGAATTCCCGTCACATTAATCGCCGACAATATGGCCGCCCACTGCATGAAACTCGGCATGATTCACGCAGTAGTTGTCGGTGCAGACAGAATCGCTGCTAACGGCGACGCAGCTAATAAAATTGGCACTTACAGTTTAGCAATTGTTGCCAAAGCTCACAATGTCCCGTTCTTTGTTGCCGCGCCTTTATCAACAATTGATTTTGAACTTTCAGACGGCAGCCAAATCCCCATTGAAGAACGCGATGCTGTTGAAATGTATCAAGTTGGAACTACCCGAATTTGTCCAGAGGGAATAGAATTTTACAATCCCGCTTTTGATGTGACTCCGGCAGAATTAATCTCAGGAATTATCACAGAACACGGCACGGTTGCTCCTGGGAATTTGAAGCAGTTTCAAGCAAAACAATTGGTTTAATTATATGTTCCTCAACCGCTCATTCCACCTGCTGCCTGTGAAATTAAGCCGGATTTCTAGCAGCCGCAACTGGCCGATAAAAGTTGCGATCGCATCTCTAACTTTACCAGTTCTTTTCAGTACAGTCTCGGAAGCTCAAGTGTCAGAAATAATTAAAGCTAGGGAATCAGAAGGCAAACAATATGTTAGCTCCATGAATAAAGCTCAGCAAGCTTACTATGCCGAAAACACTGGTTTTACAAGTTCCATTGCGAATTTAGGCCTGGGAATAAAAACTGAAACTGCTAATTACAAATACTCAATTAGTACAGGGAACAAAGCTGTATTTAACTACGGAGTATCGCAGCAAGGCAATCTCAAAAATTTTGTGGGAGGAGTTTTTTTGATAGGAACTACTACTCAAACAATTCTGTGTCAAACTAATGCTGCTAACAAGACAAAACCAGCTAATCCTACTAATAAAAATGGTACTTTAGCGTGCGGCGCTAATACGACGCCAGTTGTTCGATAAATGAAGAGTGTAACAGGCTCTCCTAGCCTATTTTTGAATTTTTGAGGGCGGATCTCCGGCCCACCCCACAATTCTTGTGGAACAGGCTGGAGAGCCTGTTTTGAGTCTTTTTTGTGGAACAGTCTCTCCAGCCTGTTTCTGAGCCTTAAACAATCAAGATTGAGAATCTTAACCGACTTGTTCGATATACTGAGCCAAATCGTCGCGTAGGCGGCTGAGTTGAGCTTCGGTGGTGACGCGCAGCCGATCGTCCCTAACCGTAATCAACACTTTGGCTGCAAAGGGAGTCGGCCAGATATTTGGGTTACAAAAGACTTCAAAAAATACATCTCCTGCATAGCGGTATTCCATCGGTTTTTGCCCAGAAGCTTTGCCACCAGCAGTTTTGGCTGCTACTGCTTTGAGACTATCCATCAAAAGTACGATCGCACTTTGCAAATCCCGCGCCGCTTGCGGGGAAAAGCTAAAGGAGACAGAACCTTCGACTAAATTCAGCGTAAATTGAGAAACAGACATAAGCAATGAAATTTAACAGACAATTTTTAATGATAAAAGATACAGTAACCCAAAAGAAGTACCTTCCAGCTAAATTGGGATGCCAGAATCCAATTAATTATAAAAAATCTCAAGAAGCTAGGCAAAATTACTGACTATAAATTTGGTTAAAAGCTAAAAACCGCAAGACTTTTAACTTTTTATTAATTCATAAGCTTTAAACTAGAAACTAGAAAACTTAATGACCAATTAAAGAAATTTTATGGTAGCCGATAATCGTTCTGAAATCCGTAAAGTTCTAATCATTACCTTATTGCTAAACTTGCTAGTGATGGCAATTAAAGCAGTCGTGGGTTGGCTAACAGGTTCCCTGAGTTTGCTGGCAGATGCCTTGCACAGCGTTACGGACAGCGCTAATAATATTTTAGGACTGGTGACTAATCATTATGCCAATCCGCAGCCCGATCGCGATCACCCCTACGGACATCAGAAATTTGATGCGATCGGAGCTCTGGGAATAGCGGTTTTTTTGGGAATCGCCTGTTTTGAAATTCTCAGCGGCGCTGTTGAAAGGTTGTTCAAAGGTGGCACAGTTGTCAAAATATCGCCTAATCAACTGTGGATTTTGCTGATTGTACTGGGTATCAATATTTTTGTCACTTTTTACGAGCGCAGGGTGGGGAAACGCCTTGGTAGCGCGATTTTAGTGGCAGATGCTCAACATACGATGAGCGATGTTTGGGTGACAATTATGGTAATTGCGGGGTTGATTGGTGTTTGGCAAGGACAGGTTTGGAATATACCTCAATTGCAATCCCTGGATGTGTTTTTGTCTTTTCCTGTGGCTGTTTTGGTATTTAGCAGCGGTTGGAAGGTTTTAAGGGAAAATTTGCCTTGGTTGGTGGATGAAATGGCGATCGCACCGGAGATTATTCATGCGATCGCGATCGATGTACCGGGCGTTGTCAACTGTCACTCGATCGCCTCCCGTGGCGTTGTTGGGCGTCAGGTGTTTATTGATATGCACATGGTTGTCGATGCTGTCGATGTCGAAACTGCTCACCAGATTACAGAAGAAGTAGAAGCTCGTTTGGAAGAACGTTTCAGCCCTGTACGCATCTTAATTCACGTTGAACCATCGGCTTACGAGTCCGATCGAATTAGCTACGATTCTGAAGAGAAGGAAGAAGCAACGGATGAGGAAAGAATAAGACCTGGCCGTTGAAACCACGTCTATTTTTTTTGAAACCGCCGGTGCCGGGTTTGGTTTTTGTAGGCGCGGTTTCAACCGCCGTCCGATCTTCATTTTGTGGCGTTTTTCCACAGGAAAAGGGGGGTTTTCCACAGGAAAAGCCAAGTTTTCCACAATAACTTTAATAATTGTCGAGCAAAAGACTATTGGTACAAGTTCCAAGTATTTTGGATTTCTACAGCCATTTTCTGCCGAAAGTCCCAAGGTAGCAAAATTTCAACTTCTGAACCCAGAGCTCGCAACCACCGAGCGCGGGTGGTAGTCTGTGACTCGATAAGTGACTTGATAGTAAGCGTCGGTGGTTGGGCGAGAATGGAAGATTTCTAAAAGTGCTTCTCGCTGTTTTGGGTTGGGAGTGTATTGTGTGATTAATTAGGGTGAGTAATCGTAGGGTTAGCAGACTAAAAGGCTCGAAATTTATTAGTTTAACCGATTCACCCAGAGGGCGATCGCACCCTGGGAAGGTTTGGCGAAAATATTGGGTAGTGGATATAGTTTATTGCATTTCTCTGGGATCGTCTGATGGTGGATGACAGCCCGCTTTAATCCATAAAGCGCGTGCTTCCTGAATCGATCGCTCTCCTTGATAGCGTTCGTCATTAACGTCAAGGCGATCGCAAGTAGCGCGGCCAATTGCTGTAACTCCCAGAATTTTTGTACCGTCCCCCGTCCACATAAAATGCTCTTCCCATTGCTGAGTTCTAGGGTTAAATAGAGCAACTTCTGCTTGAGTCTCTAGATCGCTACCTGCTGTAAAATTGTAACGGCGTTGATTGCAACGGCTACAAGCAAGCGCCAAATTATTCACCTCATCATTACCATCTAAAGAACGGGGTTTAATATGGTCGATGGTAAAACGAGAGGTGCTGATTTGTTCTGGAGAGTGACAATATTCACAAAGATATTTAGCCCGTTGTCTGATGTGTTGGCGGGTTGCTTCGGTAATGGTCATTGTTGAGCGAGGAGGAGGGAGTTTAGGTAAGTAAAAAGGCGATCGAGTTCGTTGATGGCGTTGAGTTCGTCTTGTTCTTCAGCGGTTAGGTCATTGACTTTATTTTTTTCCAGAAGGGTTTCTAGATGGAGTTGAAGTCGATCGGTAAATTTGAACAGAGGGCGATTATTGACTGTTTCGACTTTAATTCCGGTTTCAATAAGGGAGGGAGGTTGAATGACAACTTGCATAAGTTTGACTTTGACCAAAGGTGAACGCTTGTATTTATTTTAATGATTTTATTTTAGTATATTGGGCTTTAAGTTTCTAATATAGTCCGTTGCAGCAAGCATGATAATAGTTTGGGTGAGGTGGGGGTTTTGGGGAGAGAAAGTGGGAATGGTGGGATGGGGCGTTTTTCCCAGTCTAGGAGTCGAGAGTAGATTTTGAGTTCTGTGAGGGTGCGGGGTGTGCCTTCTGTGGATTTGGGGCCGTGGTATTTTTTGATTAGTTGCAGGTAGATGTGGTTGCTGGGGTTGTTGGGGCGACCCTCTTCGTTGGCGTAGCCCCCGTAGGGGCGGGCTGCGCTAACGAATTTGCTGCGATCGATGCAGAACAAAAACCAAATATCTGGTTTAATAATGTACCTTTTCAGGTTCAATTCCCAATAATGTTACGAAAGGAAGCTCTTTTTCAATTACTGGTGTTGCAGGATGGCCAGATAAACCAGCCAGTACAACATTACGAGGGCAATTAATGATTCTTGATGCGAATACCTTATATTGGGGAAGTTCTAGTGGGGAGGGCATAACATTTCGGCGTGCTGAAAGACGTTAATGCTGATGAAATTGCAGTCTAACAATTCAAATGCAGCGGACGGTTCAGAACAATTAATGCTGAGTTCGCGTTTACTTGCCGCTGCTGATTTGAGCCGTCATATTGCTAAATCATTTCTATACTACAAAATTGGCTGATGGCAAAACTTTACTATCGCGGCATGGCCGAGCAAAATGGTAAGCCCAAAATAGGTCGCAGTGCTAGATTACTAGGGGTAAGACCTGGTATTGACATAGATATTGAGCAAATGCCCACAGGTTATCTGAATGAGCAAGGCTATTTGTTAACAGAATCAGAACGTGAGTTTCGAGGAGAGCTTGTTGCTGTTGCCGTCAGGAATACAAAGGGAATGTCCGTTTCCATTTCAATTGAAAGTTTACCAGCATTTCGTAGACCTGCAAAATTTGGTGGGACTGGAAAAGACTCTCTATGGCAAATTGATGATAGAAACATTATTGGAGATTTGCAAGCTGTCCAAGATAGCCCGACGCACGTTAGCATATTGCCAAGAGCTACAATGTCTCTGGAAAGGTACGAGGCAGCATTGGCAAATACCCAAAATGATTGGGAAAGAGTTGATTAACCTCATATATCATAGGAGTCTATAACAATGGCGTGGATATTCAGTTTATCGGCAGAGTGTGGCTCAGATGAAAGCAATGTTAATAAATTTGCTCAACACTTTGAGGGAATAGAATGGCTACTATCAAATGGTCGCCAATGCCTATGTCGCACAGACACTTTTCAAGATATCGATCAAAACTGGTGGTGTCGGGTTTATCCCAATAATATTAGTGAAGTGGGAATAGATAGCCCTGAAAGTGCTTATTTAATGACAGAGTTAGGGATTTTACTCTATCACACTCTACGGTTTGCTCCATTGTTTCGCTATGCTTTGGTTGGTGTTGAAGTTGATGAATTTAGAACTTACAGTGAATTGATTGAGGATTTGTCGAACTTATCTCTTCCGGGATTAGTTTTAGCAAAAGAACTTATTCAGGGGCGAGAAACATTACCAGTTTTTCGACCATTTAGTCCTAGTTATGTTTGGCAACCCTACGAAGGGGAAGTTTACAATCCATTAATGGTATCTCCAGACTTAAAAAATAAGCTGAATGAGCTTCTGGCTGTGAGTTGACTTTTGTTATACTGTTTTTGGATGCGGTGGCGATCGAAAAAAAAGCATCTCGAAGCGTACTCATAAAGGTTAATTTAACAGCCGATCGCCCTTGGCGCCATATCTACCCATCCCAAAACCATCTTGATTGTAGGGCGATCGCACTCACATTCTCTCTACCTACCCCTTGCACCCGATCGCCTTCCTTCCAAACCATGTTCTAAAATAAAAACAGCCGCCATCAGCGCCCACCATGCAAATCACCCTCACTCTACCCGAAAGCCTCACCCAAACCGATACCTTCAACCAGAGTGACTGGCTGCGGGAAATCGCGATAGCCCTTTGCCAACAAACCAACCTCACCCTCGCCCAAGCTGCCCAACTCGCCCAAATTTCCCCACCAGAATTGCAACAACTGCTAACCAAGCGCGCCCTTGCTGCAACAACTGAAACTGACGAAATCGACCCCGACAATGAACCAGAGGAACTCATTTTAGAAAGTCTCCATCGCTCCCTCCAACAAGTTCGTGATGGCAAAGTTCATCCCATTTCTGAACTCTGGGATGGCATTGATGTCTAATGACTTAACCAACTTCGAGATCCTGTTTTCTGATGAATTCAAAGCTCGGCTACGAACCCTAGCAAAACGGTATCGCAGCATTCAAACCGACCTACAACCACTGATTCAGGAACTCCAAGCTGGAAACTTAGTCGGCGATCAAATTGTGGGAACTGGATACACTACTTTCAAAGTTAGACTCAAAAATAGCGATATTCAAAAAAGTAAAAGCGCGGGCTATCGTGTTATCTACCAACTCAAAGAAGCAACCATCATTCTTTTAGTTACTATCTACTCGAAGTCAGATCAAGACAGCATTGCCGCCGAGAAGATTCGCGACATCATTGTCAATTTTGACAACACAATACCCTAATTTATCTCCTGATTTTGCAGATGATCGCACAGCATTGCAAGAGTACGCAAGTCCAGCAGACGGACAAAAGAATTGTCCGCCCACCGGCCCTAACTACAAATCACTCCCACTCGATCGTACCAGGCGGCTTAGAAGTAATATCGTAAACCACCCGATTAACGCCTTTCACCTCATTCACAATCCGGTTCGAGATCAGTTCCAACAAATCGTAAGGAACCCGTGCCCAGTCAGCCGTCATCCCATCCTCACTGGTAATAAACCGCAAGACGATCGGGTAAGCGTAGGTGCGCTGATCGCCCATCACACCTACACTGCGAATGGGTAACAACACTGCAAAAGCTTGCCACAGTTCGTTATACAATCCGTGGCGGTTAATTTCTTGGCGCACCACAAAATCAGCATCCCGCAAAATATTTAATCTCTCTGCGGTAACTTCTCCTATAATCCGAATCGCCAATCCCGGGCCTGGGAAAGGTTGACGGTTGACGATTTCTTCTGGAAGCCCGATCGATCTTCCCACCTTGCGCACTTCGTCTTTAAACAGTTTGCGCAGCGGCTCGATCAGCTTAAACCGCAAATCTTTCGGCAAACCACCGACGTTGTGGTGGCTTTTAATTTTAACAGCAACTCGATCGCCATCTTTCGGGTCTGCATTGGTGTCAGCCGACTCAATCACATCAGGATAAAGAGTCCCTTGGGCGAGGTAGTCGAAGGGGCCTAGACGCTTCGATTCTTCTTCAAATACGTTGATAAATTCGTGGCCGATCCGCTTGCGTTTTACTTCAGGATCAGTAATCCCTTCAATCTGAGCTAAAAAGCGTTCGCGAGCATTTACATACTCAACATCAATGTGGAATTCCTCTTTAAATAACTTCACCAACCGTTCCGGTTCCTGCTTGCGCATAAACCCTTGGTCGATAAACATACAGGTAAGTTTGTCACCGATCGCCTTGTGTAGCAAGAAAGCCAAAGTTGAAGAATCCACGCCACCGGACAAAGCCAGCAAAACTCGTTTGTCTCCCACTTGCGAGCGAATTTCTCGAATAGATTCATCGACAAAAGTAGCTGTCGTCCAAGTTGGTTCGCACTCGCAAATGTGGTAAACAAAATTACGAATTAAAGCTATTCCGCCGATCGAGTGAACCACTTCTGGGTGGAACTGAACGCCATACAAACTTTTCTCGTGGTGAGCAACTGCCGCAGACGGAGTGTTTTCCGTGTGAGCTAGGATCTCAAAACCTTGTGGCAATTCGGTACAGGAGTCTCCGTGGCTCATCCACATTGTGGCCCCGTCTTCGACATTTGTTAGCAAATCTGTAGGGTCATCAATAGATAGCGATGCCTTACCATATTCCGCTAATTTAGCTCGCTCAACTGTCCCACCTAGCTGCTTTACCATCAACTGCATCCCGTAGCAGACGCCCAAGACTGGTATTCCCAAGTTCCAAATTTCTGGGTCACATTGGGGAGCTTTTTCATCGTATACAGAACTCGGCCCTCCTGAAAGAATAATTCCTTTAGGATCGATCGCTTTTAACTGTTCTGCGGTAGTGCGGTAAGAAATAACTTCTGAATATACTTGAGTTTCGCGAATGCGGCGAGCAATCAGTTCGGAATATTGCGAACCGAAGTCGAGAATCACGATTATCTGGCGGTCTATTTGCCCCAGAGAAGAGTTTGTGAGGTCGGATTCAGTTTCTATTTGAGTAGTCACGGTTATTGAGTAGTTGCTAATTGCTAATTTGGCAGAACGTAGCGGAGAAATTATGGTTCAGAAATGAACCTAGTGTAATTAAGGTCTATGGACTCAGAATTATTACTTATTAAATATTATCCCCGATCGCTCTTTTAAAAAGAATTCAGGGATATTCACACTACATTAACAAATTTGAGTCAAAAGTGTATCACCTATGTCACTTTTAACAATAATTTGGCGATCGCGCCCGAACATCACCGATCCCACGGGGATTCTGCGGTTGGTGTGAGTAAAAATGCAATCCGACGATCGCAAGTCTATTTGTAAGGCAATGTCGCCGTAAATTCGATCGACCAAATTGCTACCAGTTGCCGCATCCAAAGCCCGCAGTTGCCCCAGAGCATCTTCGGCTGTAGCAGCGGCAAAAATCGCGGAACACGCATCAGCAGGCATTCCAGCTTGAGCACAGTAAGCTGTGAGAATTTCCCTGCGCCCGTCGGCTAGGTGGTGGTGAGTGTGAAAAATCCCCGCCGCCAATTTCATCAATTTACCGTGATAGCCAAACAGCAAGATCGATCGTACGCCCTGACATCCGGCCTCTACCAGTAGCGGGCCCAGCCAGTTAGCGGTTTTCACCAGCCGCTGCGGATTGACACCCAATTTCCGCGCCAAATCCAACCCGTTTTCGCCGATGCAAAACACCAAAGTGTCAAACTGTTCGGCTTTTTGTTGCAATTCTTCGCGATAAATTTCCAACTGTCCGGGGGCGCTCAGAGGTTGAGAAATCCCAGTTGTACCCAGCAGCGAAAGTCCTTCTACAACGCCGAAAGCTTCGTTAGAAGTGCGGGTGGCTAGTTGCCGCCCCAAGGGCAGAATTAGGGTGACAGTAATTTTTTCAGACGGTTTGAGTTCTTGGCCGAGATTCGCCAGCAGCAGCCGCATCGCATAATCATAGATTGCGGCTCCTCCGTCGATCGCGCGTCGCCCTATACCTTCACCGCCGAGAATCACAATCTGCTCCCCCTCTCCCCCATTCTCCCTCTCTTCCCGTTTCCCCAATTCCACCATTGCCCAAACGGGAGTATTGCGAGTCAGATCGAGATTGTCTCCCGGATCGGAGCGAGTCACGCCTAAAGCGGTACCAGTTTTGAGTACAGATGCTTGTTCGATCGCAATTTCTGCCGTTATTGGCGGTTCCAGTAAATCTACTGATACGCTATCTACACACTCAGTAGCCTCACGCAAGCACCGCAGCGCTGCAAGTGCGGCGGCACAGGCAAATACTGGCAGTGTATACCCGGATAAAGGTTGAGTTTTGGTCACGAAAATTCAGAAATCGGTAAATTAGTCGGCGATCGACATCACGCAGTAGCAGTGATACCG
>JAJAYT010000367.1 GCA_026786085.1 Microcoleus sp. CAN_BIN18
GCCCGATACCGCAGGGATTTGATTACAAAATACCAACTACGCCTTACTGGTCTGATACCAGAGGGATTGAAGGAAACTTTTTTCAGATCACGCCCGATCCGGTTATTTCCCCTACAGGCCTAGTTCGATCGGAATTTGGCATTCATTTTGATGCAAATTTTCCCGGCAGCGCTGGGTGCATTGTGCTGGGCCGTCAGTTTGGTTGGGAGCGGTTTTGCGATCGGATGCGGGCGATCGCTAAATTGGGGATTGAGTATATTCCCCTAAAAGTCGCTTACGATGGTTGAAACTCTTGCAAAAGAGCTGGGGACTCGATACACTTCTTTAAATAACTTTCATTTTTTACGCCTCGACCCTCGAAGGCAGAAAGCAGAAGGCAGAAGGCAGAATTTAAACCCCGCAGGCAACTGCTCAGGATTGAGAATCTGATTTTTCCGTCAAAATAGACATCATCACTTACACGTTGGAGAAACGCAGTCAATGGGACTACCCTGGTATCGCGTACACACAGTCGTCTTAAATGACCCAGGCCGATTGATTTCTGTACATTTAATGCACACTGCCCTCGTGGCAGGCTGGGCCGGCTCAATGGCCCTTTACGAACTAGCAGTTTTTGACCACGCAGATCCTGTTCTGAACCCGATGTGGCGTCAAGGGATGTTCGTACTACCCTTTATGACTCGCTTGGGAGTGACCGGTTCTTGGGGTGGTTGGAGCATCACTGGCGAAGGCAACGTCGATCCAGGCTTCTGGTCCTTTGAAGGCGTCGCTATTGCTCACATCATCCTCTCTGGCTTGCTGTTTTTAGCAGCAGTCTGGCACTGGGTATTTTGGGACTTGGAACTTTTCAGAGACCCTCGCACCGGTGAACCCGCCCTCGATTTGCCAAAAATGTTTGGCATTCACTTGTTCCTGTCCGGCTTGCTGTGCTTCGGCTTCGGCGCATTTCACCTCTCGGGACTATTTGGCCCGGGAATGTGGGTGTCCGACCCCTACGGCCTGACCGGTCACGTCCAGCCAGTGGCTCCTTCCTGGGGCCCTGAAGGCTTCGATCCGTTCAATCCGGGTGGCATCGTGGCTCACCACATTGCAGCGGGTGTAGTCGGCGTAATTGCTGGTTTGTTCCACTTGACAGTGCGGCCACCGGAACGTCTTTACAAAGCCCTGCGGATGGGGAATATCGAAACTGTACTTTCTAGCAGTATCGCTGCCGTGTTCTTCGCAGCTTTCGTAGTTGCGGGTACGATGTGGTACGGTTCTGCTGCTACTCCGATCGAGCTTTTTGGCCCGACTCGCTATCAGTGGGACGGCGGCTATTTCCAACAAGAAATCGATCGCAGAGCTCAAGCTAGCTTAGCTGGTGGCGCTAGTTTCCAATCCGCTTACGAGCAAATTCCCGAAAAATTGGCTTTCTACGACTACGTGGGTAACTCTCCTGCTAAAGGTGGTTTGTTCCGCGATGGCGCAATGGTCAACGGCGACGGCATTGCTAAAACTTGGCTGGGGCATCCAGTATTTACAGACAGCGAAGGTCGGGTATTGTCGGTGCGCCGCCTCCCGAACTTCTTTGAAACTTTCCCAGTAATTTTGACGGACAAAGATGGCATCGTTCGCGCTGACATCCCCTTCCGTCGTGCTGAATCAAAGTACAGCTTTGAACAAACGGGAGTTACTGTCACTTTCTACGGTGGCGAATATAACGGTCAAACTTTTGACAGTCCTTTGGATGTTAAGAAGTTTGCTCGCGCTGCTCAAAGAGGTGAAGTGTTTGAATTCGATCGCGAAACCTTGAAATCGGACGGGGTTTACCGCACTTCAACTCGCGGTTGGTTCACTTTCGGACACGCTTGCTTTGCTTTGCTGTTCTTCTTCGGCCATATCTGGCACGGTTCGCGGACTATTTTCCGCGACGTATTTGCTGGAGTTGAAGCTGACATGGAAGAACAAGTCGAGTGGGGCTTGTTCCAAAAGCTGGGCGACGTAACTACCAGAAGAGAAGAATCTCTCTAGTTTTCGCTAGCCTCGCTGACACCGGGAAACTTCTCCGGTGCACAAAAACCCGGTTTCTTGAAGAAACCGGGTTTTTGTATTTAGCAAGAAAAGCAGCAATAATTAAGATAAAATAAGATAGCAAGGGAAGATAAGGAAACTTTAAACATGGAAAGCGTTGCTTACATTTTGATGCTGGCTTTAGCATTAGGCGTGATATTTTTTGCGATCGCCTTCCGGGAACCTCCGCGCATCGGCAAATAAGCCGATCGATATTTCCAGTCCAGCAATTCATCTGACCGCACCAGCGTCAGATGAATTGCAATTTTATGGCGACGCCTGTTAAAATCAGCAATCATGCGCTGTTCCTCCTGCCAACACACAAATAGTCGCGTTCTCGAATCGCGTTCAGCCGAGTCAGGTCAAAGTATCCGGCGGCGGCGCGAGTGTCTGAACTGTCAGCACCGCTTCACAACTTACGAACGCATAGAATTTGTGACGATTACGGTGATCAAGCGCGACGGCAAACGCGAGTCTTTTGACAGGTCGAAGTTAGTCAGAGGACTGGTTAGGGCCTGCGAAAAAACTGGTTTGTCTTCCAGTCAGCTTGAAACCCTGGCCGAAGAAATCGAAGCGCAACTCCAAGGTCGATCGCTCCGAGAACTCGCCAGCTCAGAAATTGGGGAACTGGTGCTATCAAACCTGCGCCCGCTCAGCGAAGTCGCTTATGTCCGTTTCGCCTCTGTATATCGGCAATTTCGAGGCATCCGAGATTTTGTAGATACCCTAAATCACCTTCAGAATCCCCTCAATCAAGCTTTGTGTCCAGAAACTGGGCCAGAAAATGCCCCAGATTTGTCGGAACCGGATGAGTCGTGCGATCGAGAAAGCCCCGCATCCTATGCTACTCCCAGCTAAACTCACTTAAATTAATTTAAAACCAGTATGCCGGTAAGTTATAATAATCCACTGGACTCTGAATGTTAAAAATTAAACATTTTCAAACAGAGTTGGAATTAAGAGCAATGGCAAGTGCCGGTGTAAGATTACACCGGGCAAAAGTTGGCAAAAACTGACTTTCGTAAAAGATTTTGCAAGAAGTTAACCACTTTTTCAGCAAAATCTCTAGTATCTGCCTGCAAACGAAAAACATGAAGGAGAGAAATCCTAGGAAACTATTCGCATGGTCAATACCAAAACCACAGTCAAAGACATCGGCTTTACTCACGAAGATTTTGCGGCCTTACTTGATAAATATGACTATCACTTTAGCCCCGGCGACGTAGTAGCGGGTACAGTTTTTAGTATAGAACCGAGGGGTGCTCTGATTGATATCGGTGCTAAAACAGCAGCGTACATTCCTATTCAGGAAATGTCCATCAATCGAGTGGAAAGCCCTGAAGAAGTATTGCAATCAAACGAAACCAGAGAATTTTTCATCCTCACCGATGAAAATGAAGACGGACAATTAACCCTGTCCATTCGACGCATTGAGTATATGCGCGCCTGGGAAAGAGTGCGACAACTGCAAGCAGAAGACGCTACAGTTCGATCGCAAGTATTTGCCACCAACCGTGGCGGCGCACTGGTGAGAATAGAAGGATTGCGAGGCTTCATTCCCGGTTCTCACATCAGCACCCGCAAACCGAAGGAAGAATTAGTCGCCGAAGAATTACCCTTGAAATTCTTAGAGGTAGACGAAGACCGCAACCGCCTAGTATTAAGTCACCGTCGCGCCTTAGTTGAGCGCAAGATGAACCGCCTCGAAGTCGGGGAAGTGGTCATCGGTACAGTACGCGGTATCAAGCCCTACGGCGCTTTTATCGACATCGGTGGCGTGAGCGGCTTGCTGCACATTTCGGAAATTTCGCACGATCACATCGATACGCCTCATAGCGTCTTCAATGTCAACGACGAAGTGAAAGTGATGATCATTGACTTAGATGCCGAAAGAGGCCGGATTTCTCTCTCCACCAAACAGTTGGAACCGGAACCGGGCGCGATGGTCAAAAATCGTGAATTGGTGTACGAGAAAGCTGAAGAAATGGCAGCTAAGTTCCGTGAGAAAATGCTAGCTCAAAAGCAAGCTAAAGCAGGCATAGACGTTCCTGCTGATTCAACTGATGCTGATGATGAAATCTCCGATGAAATACTCGAAGACGTACCCTCAGCAATGGAAGAAGATTTGCCGGAAGAAGTAGCAGCCGAAGCCACGCCCGAAGTCGCAGCCGAAGCCGCACCGGAGGTAGCAGCCGAAACTGCACCCGAAGTAGCAGCCGAAGCTGCACCGGAGGTAGCATCCGAAGCCGCACCGGAGGTAGCAGCCGAAGCTGCACCGGAGGTAGCATCCGAAGCCGCACCGGAGGTAGCATCCGAAGCCGCACCGGAGGTAGCATCCGAAGCAGTATTAGATGTAGAGGAAGAAACCCCTCCTGTGACGGTCGAATAACACCGCAGTCACTGTGATTAAAAGAGGGGAAATCCCCTCTTTTTTTTGCCTTAAACGTCTCAATCACCAATCATCAATTAATGCCAATTCTCAAAAGTAGGGAAACGACATTGCCGTCTCCGGCGCGGAGACTAGGAAACGGCAATGCCGTTTCCCTACGATTCCGTTTTAATAGTTGGTATCAATTCCGTTCTGAAAAACTTACCCAAAACTACCCAAATCTAGACTTAGCTGGACATGAGTAATAAGAGTGTTAACTTCCTGTTTCGTCGTAGCGATAGCATGACTGCCACCTTTGTTTGTCTACTCCACAGGCTGATGCGGTGGAACTCACCGCCTGATGCTCCGAACGTTCTGGTACAAAAATACCTTCAAACCAACGTTCTATATTCTTAGCTGCATTGAAGTCACGGTCTTGAACATTTCCACAGTTAGGACATTCAAAGACTCGGACTTTCAAGGGCATTTTGTGCCGATGATTGCAGCAATTTGAGCAGATTTGACTGCTAGGGAAGAATCGATCTACAAGCGTCAATTTTGAGTTAAACTTTTCAGTCTTATATTCAAGTTGACGCTTAAATTCATACATTCCGCAATCAGCGATTGCACCAGCTAATTTGTGATTCTTCAAAAATGCCTTGACATTCAAATCCTCTATCTTGACCTCGCTGTGGTTTTTGGCGAGGTAAGTTGTCAACTTGTGAATGGCATCTGAGCGGATATTTGACACTTTTAGGTGTAATTTTGCGAGTTTAGCGACGGCCTTCTTGCGGTTATTAGACCCTTTGACTCGCTTGCTGACACGCCGTTGCAGGCGTTTCATTTTACGGCTCATCCGACGATAAGCTTTGGGATTGGCAAAGACTTGGCCGTTAGAACAAACTGCCAATTCTTTGATGCCGATATCAACACCGACAGTAGGGCGGTCAGGTGGAGTTACGGGCTTTTCGATTTTGTACTTAAAAGCAATGAACCATCGGTCGGCTTTTCGACTAATTACACAGTTATGAAATGCCGTAATAGGCAATGGTTCATGCAGCCTAACCCAACCAATCTTCGGTAACTTGACGCGCTTGCCATCGTTATTAATTCCTGGCTTTGATTTGGTTCCTTGTTCTAGGTAGAAAGAGTCACCTGACGCACCTTTTTTCTTGAACCTAGGCTGTTTGGATACCTTCTTGAAGCATCTATCCCAAGCTGTCCTCAGTTCAGCTAGAGCCTGCTGCGGACTTGCCTTAGAAGACTCGTAATACCAGGGATGCTCTTGTTTGACTTGGGTCACTAAGCGCTTGTGAAGATCGATTGCAGAAGGAATCTTTACACTTTTATCGGTCTCCCTGATTTTCAACGTTTCAAGGATAATCGAATTTGCCCAGTTGTAAGCGTGCCTTGCTACCCCGCAATGTTGACGGAATCTAGTGACCTGCTTATTGTTAGGCTTTAATTCCGTCTTGAAGCTGAGTAACACTTGCTTTTTGCCTCATTTTTGCCTTACTGTTATTCTATGCGGAATTAATGCGGAATAACAATATGCCTAGAAAAAAGATTTACAGCGAGCCTAAGCGTAAGGTCAACCTAAGCCTGACTGAGACTGCTACTAAGTGGTTAGAGGAAAAACGAGCTGAACTTACCGCAAGCAGTCTTAGTGACGTTATTGAGAGACTCGCTAGAGAGTTACCCAAAAAGTCTATTAATGGGTAACTCTGTCCACGAATTACGCTACAGTTTCAAACCCAATTCCCAATTCCCAATTCCCCATTCCCAATTCCCCATTCCCAATTCCCCATTCCCAACAATTTTATATCTTTCTGTTGACAGATGCACAGATAGCACTTTTAACTGATGCCACTGACCGATCGCGCTTCGCATCTGTAAAGTTATATTACAGATTCAATTCGGTAGCTTTAGATACAGAATTCTTTGTTATAGTGATAAGTAGGAAGAACAAACCAGCCAAAAATTAATCAAGGAATACAGAGGAACCCCATATGTCTACCGAAAATCAAGCCCGCTCCCTGATGATGCGCCACCACCACCTAGTAAAGAATCGGCAGCAATCGATGCTCAACCGCACCGCCACCGAAGTCGGGATGGAAGATACCAATTACTGGGGTCACATTCAAGGCAAGGCACAGCCCAGCCTTAAAGACAGCTACGATCGCAGCAACGCTAGCATGAGCTAACTTTTTCGTAATGGCGAGACTGTCGAATCTACATAGTTGAAAGCCCACTAAAAATTAATAATGTCAGTTACAAAATCGTCGCGACTTCTTCTTGAGTTAGAACTCTCAAGTAAAAGTCGCGATTAATTTTATGCGTTATAAGTTATTAGTTATTAGTTATTGGGCTGGGATACTTGATATAATTCCCTCTCAATAGAATAGAAAGCTCTAGGGTGGCAATCATGTCAGACTGGAAAGTAATTGACGGCGGAGTTACAGCACCGAGAGGATATCGAGCATCAGGAATTACAGCGGGTTTGAAGCCTTCAGGCTTGCCGGATTTAAGTTTAATTTTGTCAGAAGTAGACGCGATCGCCGCAGGAGTATTCACCACATCCACAGTCCGGGCTGCTTGTGTGGACTACTGCCGCCAGCGACTGCAAGCCAAACCCAGCGCCAAAGCTATTTTGTGCAATGCGGGACAAGCCAATGCAGCTACGGGCGAACTCGGTTTGGCCGATGCCCTCGAAAGTGCCAAATTGTTGGGAGAAGCCCTGAATATTCCCTCAGAATCAATTCTGCTGGCGTCCACTGGCGTCATCGGACAGCGGATTAAAATGGAGCCGTTGAGGGCGGGAATTCCCCGATTAGTTGCTGAGGCTTCCTCCACTGGTTCTGATGCGGCTGCTAAGGCGATTTGTACGACTGATTTAGTGCCGAAAACGATCGCCCTAGAAACTATGTTTGGCGATCGAGCTGTACGCATCGGCGGCATTTGCAAAGGTTCGGGAATGATTCACCCGAATATGGCAACAATGCTAGCATTTGTAACTTGTGATGCAGCAGTGTCGTCACATTTGTGGCAGGAAATGTTGAGTCGGGCTGCTAACAGAAGCTTCAATCAAATTACTGTTGACGGCGATACCAGTACCAATGATTCGCTAATTGCTTTGACTAACGGTCAATCTCGCACCCCCGCCATTACGGAAATGGGGCCGGATGCTGAAAAATTAGAGGCGATGTTGACAGAAGTTTGCGTACATTTGGCAAAGGCGATCGCCCGCGATGGTGAAGGTGCAACTTGCTTAGTGGAAGTGCAAGTCAGTGGTGCGCCGGATGAAGTTTCTGCGAGTAAAATTGCCAAAACAATTGTCGGTTCTTCTTTAGTGAAAGCTGCTATTTTTGGACGCGATCCGAATTGGGGCAGAATTGCAGCGGCGGCTGGGCGGGCTGGTGTTCCTTTTGAACAGGAGAATTTGCGGATTCAATTGGGGGATTTTTTGATGCTGGAAAATGGACAGCCGAAGGAGTTCGATAAATCTGCTGCGAGTAACTATCTGAAGACGGCGGCGGCTGGTGAATATTTGAAATCCGACACGGTTTTAATTCAGGTTGGTGTCGGGAATGGCGCAGGTTTTGCGAAGGCTTGGGGATGCGATTTGAGTTACGACTACGTGAAGATTAATGCGGAGTATACGACTTAATCGTCATTTTTTGGTGGTCATATCAATTCCGGCTGCGCCGGAATGATCAGCAAATTTCGGCTAATTATTCCGATGCAATCAGAAACGATATCACAACCCAACTTCCTCAAGCATTTGGGTTGTGACCACCAAAAATCGCTGACTGTGGGATGAGTGATTGGCGTTAAAAAAGAAGAATTATCTATTGACTTTGGTTGATTTCTTGTGCTATATTTTAGATAATGGAAGTGGTGACACAAATAAAAAAAATGCCACCACTCCCATTATCTAATAATACTTTATTGAACAGTGAAAGTCAAGTGTTTTACCCTAAAAAAAAAGGCGATTTTTTTTATTTAATCATAAAAAATAAATTGCTAGGTTAGGATCGTGATAAGTTTCATTCAGTTGACAGTTGACCCAACGACGGCGTTTATCCGCTCGCGGAGCGGTGCCAGCTCGCGGAGTCGAAGGGTCGAAGGGTCGAAGGGTGGAAGGGTCGAAGGGTCAACTAACTCAAACTTTCGCTTCCAAAGACTTGAGAAATTCTGTGTTTACTCCCGACTCGCGCGTCATGGCAATTTTCCCAGTACGAGCAATTTCCTTAATCCCAAATCTATTCAGCACCTGGACGATCGCTACCATTTTACCAGGATCTCCCACAACTTCCAAAGTCAGCGTATCATCACCAATATCGACCACTCGTGCTCTAAAAATCTGAGCTAACTCAATGATCTCCGATCGCGTCCCGGTAGCAGCATTAACTTTCAGCAACATCAACTCCCGTTCCACACAGGGAATTTCGGTTATATCCTGAACTTTCAGCACGTTAATCAACTTGTACAGTTGCTTAGTCAACTGTTCAATAATCTGGTCATCTCCCGGTACAACCATCGTAATCCGAGACACTCCCACTTGCTCCGCCGGGCCGACGGCGAGACTTTCAATATTAAAACCCCGACGGGCAAACAAACCAGCAATTCGAGTGAGGACACCCGCTTCATCTTCTACTAAAACCGAAAGAGTGTGTTTCATTTCTCCAAAAAAAGACGCATTTTGTGCAATTCTACTGTCGCCAATTCGCCTTTTAGCAGAAGTGCACGCCCATTGAACCTGCATTAGACATTTTATCGCGAGTTATTGGCCGTTCATCTCCCGCGAAAAAAACCCTCGATCGATTTCCCTAGTTTTTTCGTGTACGAACGTACACAATTACGCGACCGAATAAAAACTATTCAAGTCTGGTGGCTGACTGAAACTGCAATTTTGACACCAATTGGTGTCAAAATTACGAAGTACCAAGCCACCACAACTCACAGAAAAACCCGGTGTTGCAGCGAAGGCATTTGGCGGCGGACTTGTTCTAGCCGATCGGGATTAATCTCTGCAATTGCCACACCCGGTTCGTCTCCTGCATCCGCCAAAACCACACCCCAAGGGTCGATAATCATCGCGTGACCGTGGGTTTGACGGCGGCCGTAGTGGTGTCCAGTCTGCGCCGGGGCGATCGTATAACAAGTATTCTCGATCGCCCTAGCCTGCAACAAAACCTTCCAGTGATCCTTGCCAGTGTAAGCAGTAAACGCCGCCGGCACGAACAAAACATCAGCACCCTTGTGGGACAAATGCCTGTACACTTCCGGGAACCGCACGTCATAGCACACCGAAAGTCCCAGCGTCCCCAAATCCGGCGACACATAAACCGGCGGCAAATCTTCACCAGCTTTCACCGTGCTCGATTCCCTGTAAGTAATGCCGTCTGGCACATTCACATCGAACAAATGTACTTTGTTGTACCTTGCCAACTCGCTGCCGTTTGGGTCTACCAGCAAACAAGTATTGTATACCTTCCCGCCCTCGGTTGGCACAGGAAATCCGCCGCCCAGAATCGTCACCTGGAAGCGTTGGGCCATCGTTTTGAGGAATTTTTCGCTTTCGAGTCCGATCGCATCTGCAAGAGCAATCTTGTCCTCCTCTTCTCCCATAAACGAGAAATTTTCTGGTAAGGAAACTAACTCCGCACCCCGACGCACTGCCAGGTCGATTAATTCCTCTGCCTGAACCAAATTTTTTTGCAGGTCAGGCAAGCTAGTCATTTGAATTGCTGCGGCGAGATAAGACTTCATCGATTCACAATATTAGTCATTAGTCAATAGTCAATAGTCAGTAGTCATTAGTCAATAGTCAGTAGTCATTAGTCAATAGTCATTGGTTATTAGTCATTAGTCATTAGTCATTAGTCAACAATGCCCTATGCCCTATGCCCTATGCCCTATGCCCTATGCCCTATGCCCTATGCCCTATGCTCGCTTCATGTTACTGAGAAAGGCTATAGAGTTTGAGAGTTTTGATATTTGAGCTTTAAATTAACCTTTAACTCAAAACTCAAAACTCAAAACTCTCAACTTTTTAGCCCTAGATTTTGCGACCTAATTTCGGTCAAATCTTAAGGCATCGGATGGAAAAGCAGGTCGGGGAAAAAGCGGTTAAATTCAATCAAAGCCGCACCTTGAATAGAGAGCCAAAGGATAGCCAATACTGGTGCGGTCGAAAGAAACTTGACAAAATATTGCATAAATTCTGCTCCTGAAAATTTGAGACAGTTGGTAATTGCCGATCGATCGTGACGCTAATTCCTAATTTGCAGTTAATTAATTAACTGTTAGGGATTAGCTATTCTGGATTTCCCAATTTTAGCGGGGGGAAACAGTAATTTCGTCGTCCTTGGCAAACATTTCACCACTGGTGAGTTCTTTGATAGCAGCCAGAGGCCACAAAACTCCGCTCAGCATAGATTTGATTGCCAAAGGAACATCGATAATAATCTCTTTTTCCTCTGGATTTGCTGATTTTTTAATTGCTTGCAGATAAGCCCGGCCTACCCAACCAATCCAACCAGTCATATACAAGAACAGTATGCTAGGAATCAAAAAGTCGCCAGCATAAGCCAAGTTACCGTCTACGATTAAGTGTGGGTATCCTTCCGGGCCGCACATAGCTTGAGAATAGCGATCGAATCTTGCCTTCGCAGATGCCGGGTCGCCATTGGTAGAACGTGCATTTTTAGCCAGTTCCTGGAATGCGGGAGAGTCCTTGCACGGCACCAAATTGTAAGCCGAAGCAACTGGAGCAAAACTGATCCACAGACTAACCACTAAAATTGCAGCAAACAATCGTCGCATGAAATTGTTTCCTTTTGTTACAAAACAATAAGTTTTTTTTACAAGCATTTCAACTTGCCGATCTCTAATCCAGATTACCGCATTTGTTGACCGTGTAAAGTATCAATCGTGGATGCGGCAAAGCCTTTATAGAATCAGGGATTCGCGTTTCACAGGTTAGTGCCGAGCTAGCAATACCGCGAAGATATTACCTGACGGGGCAGATACTCCCGATCGCCATAACCTGACTACAAGTATAGCGGGGGAATTGTGCCGAATTAGTTAAGCTAGCAATAGCAATAGCTAACCTATCAAATTAAATTACCAGTTAATGGCAACCATTTTCGCGATCGAAACAAGTTGTGACGAAACAGCAGCAGCAATTGTTAAGAATCGTCAAGTTTGCAGCAATGTTGTAGCATCACAAATTAAGATCCACGAGGAGTACGGCGGGGTAGTACCCGAAGTAGCTTCGCGGAGTCACCTAGAAATGCTAAATCAGGTAATTGCCCAGTGTCTGAGTGAAGCCAACCTGAGTTGGTCAGAAATTGACGGCATTGCAGCGACTTGTGCCCCCGGTTTAGTAGGTGCATTGTTAGTCGGGCTGACAGCGGCGAAAACCTTGGCAATAGTCCACCAAAAACCTTTTTTAGGCGTCCACCACCTCGAAGGGCACATCTACGCTTCTTACCTAATCGAACCCGACTTGCAGCCACCGTTTTTGTGTCTGTTAGTTTCCGGGGGACACACTAGCTTAATTCACGTCAAAGATTGCGGCGTTTATGAAACAGTAGGACAAACACGCGACGATGCCGCGGGCGAAGCTTTTGATAAAGTCGCGAGACTGTTGCAGCTAGGATATCCGGGCGGGCCGCTGATGGACAAATTGGCCGGCCTTGGCAATCCCCAAGCATACCCCCTACCTGAAGGCAGAATTTCGCTACCAGGAGGCGGATATCATCCCTACGACAGCAGTTTTAGTGGTTTGAAAACAGCAGTTTTGCAATTAGTGCAGAAACTGAAAAAACAAGATATTAATGCTGGTGGCGAAGGCATCTTGACTGATTCTACGATTAATGATATTGCGGCGAGTTTTCAGGAAACAGTAGCTAAGGGTTTAACCAAAAGGTCGATCGCCTGTGCACTAAATTTCGGACTTAGCACTATAGTAGTCGGTGGAGGAGTCGCAGCCAACAGCGGACTCCGAAAACATTTACAAGCCGCCGCAGTCAAAAACAACTTGCGAGTATTGTTTCCCCCATTAAAATATTGCACAGATAACGCGGCAATGATCGGCTGTGCGGCGGCAGAACACTTGCAGCGGGGACACATATCACCGCTGACATTGGGAGCAAATTCGCGGATGCCAGTTAGCGATGTCATGGAACTGTATAATTTGACTGTTGACGGATCAGACGGCGGTTAAAACCGCGTCTACACAAAGGAAGATCAGACGGCGGTTGAAACCGCGTCTACACAAACGATGTCCGCCTCCGCGGACTGAAGATAATAACTGTAAGGTGCGCATTGCGCACCTTACAAATACATCCGTTAAATCCGTTATACAATTCGTTGCCGAACTTCCTTCTTCCTTAAATCATGAAAATCCGCGACGCAATTGAAAGCGATTTGCCAGCAATTGTCCAAATATACAACGCAGCAATACCAGGCAGAATGTCCACAGCAGATTTACAACCTGTTTCCGTCGAAAGCCGCCTCGCGTGGTACAGAGCACACTCCCCCAATTCCTTGCCGATTTGGGTAATGGAATCAGAACAAAATATCGTTGGCTGGCTGAGTTTTCAGCTTTTTTACGGACGCGCTGCCTATCAGCATACAGCAGAAGTTAGCATCTACGTCGCGCCCGATCGCCAATGCTGCGGAATTGGACAAAAATTATTGCAATCAGCAATCATGCGGAGTCCACAATTGCAACTTAAAACCCTGATGGGCATAATTTTTGCTCACAATCAGCCGAGTTTAAGATTGTTCGAGAAATTTGGGTTTCAGCAGTGGGGATATCTGCCGCAAGTTGCCGAACTTGATAGTGTGGAAAGAGATGTGATAATTCTGGGTTTGCGTTGTTTGTAGGGAAACGGCAATGCGGTGTCCTGATTTGGAGGAGACGGCATTGCCGTTTCCCTACTTAGCAATTGCTTCGTCACAACTTATAGACTCTGCGATTGCTTCATTCTTCGCAATGACAAGAATACGCGATCGCTCCGTAAGTCCTTAATCTGCTACAATCATTATTTCATCCAAAGATGCGATCGCCACATCAGCCTTTTCCAAATGACTAACCTCAGCATTTCCCCAACAAATCCCGATACAGCCAGCCGCGCCCGCATTCTTACCCATCTGAATATCACCCGCTGAATCTCCCACCATCAAAGTTGCTGCGGGATTTACTCCAAGTTGATCACAAGCTTGCAAAAACAATTTCGGATCAGGCTTGTGAAGCGTTGAATCCACACCCATTTCTAACTGAATCCACTCGCCTAATTCGTGATGTTTCACAAACTTCTGCACTGCCGCAGTCGTAGCCGCTGACAGAATTCCCAGCTTCAAACCCGCTTCTGAAAGCTCTTTGATCACTTCCAAACTGCCGACAAATAAAGAAGAAGTAGAACTGTTTTTAAACATTTCGTCAGCTTCATCAAAAGCGCGGCGCGCAATAGTTAAAGATTCCAGCCATCCCCTGCCGGTTTCCGCGATGTATCCCGCCGCCACAATCTCATTTTCCCTGCGACTACCGACTGCTAGTAAACCCGTGGGGTCGATGCTAGCGCCGTTGATACCCAAAGCCATTTGTAAAGGCTCTCCAACGCCGGGAATTTGAGCGTCTGCGAGGCGCGCTCGCTTAATTCCCAACAATCTCAAAAACTCCTGAGAATCCTCTAGAGTGCCGTCTTTGTCGAAGATTACGGCTGCGATATTTGAGAAGGTAATGCCCCGACATTTAATAGTTACCAAGAATCATAACTCCCGAATTTTTATATTTTTTTTATTGTCTCATGTTGTGTTCTTTTTGGCAATTGTTTTTAGCGCTAAACAATACTCTTGTCCCCCCCTTCTTAAGGGGGGTTAGGGGGGATCAGGCCCTAGCTATTACGAGATGCCCGATCGTACTCTTGTCCCCCCCTTCTTAAGGGGGGCTAGGGGGGATCAGGCCCTAGCTATTACGAGATGCCCGATCGCTTCTTATCCCCCGTTAAGAAGGGGGGTTAGGGGGGATCTGGCCGGCTATTACGATCGCCCTCCGCCAACAACTCCTGACAAACTCCCTCAAAACACTGCAACACATCAACATTAGTAAACCTGACAACTTTCAGCCCATACCCCTCTAAAATTCCTGTTCTTTCTGCATCATGTTGTTTCCCCTGTTCGGTAAAATGACTCTCTCCATCAACCTCAATTACCAATCTTAAAACAGCACAATAAAAATCTACAATAAAATTGTCAATCGGCCGCTGTCTCAAAACTCGAAAAGGGAAATTTCTCAGAAAATCTTGCCAAAGTTTTTTTTCGGCTGGAGTTGGATTTTTCCGAAGTTCTTGGGCGATTGGGATAAGTTTTGGGTTGTAAGGTCGGTGGAAATTGGAGTCGTTTAATTTGGTCATAATTCTCCTCCTCTCGATCCGGAGATCCCCCCTAACCCCCCTTAAGAAGGGGGGGACAAGAGAGTTCTCTTTCGTCCCCCTTCAGAAGGGGGGGGGACAAGAATCTTCTCAAAGTCCCCCTTCTTAAGGGGGATTTAGGGGGATCTCCGGGGGCATAAAAATTGTTAACTGAACCTATTTTGTCATAATTCTCGTAATCTCGGCCCGGAGATCCCCCCTAGCCCCCCTTAAGAAGGGGGGGACAAGAGAGTTCAACCGCCGAGTCTTATCTCCAGAATATTCACAATCTCCCTGCTAAATTAGCGACAATTAATGCTAATTGAACGGGCTTCACAGGCTTAGCAATATGTGTTTGAAAACCAGCATTTATCGCCCGATCGAGTTCTTGATCGCCAGCATACGCAGTTAGCGCCACGGCTGGGATTTCTCCTCCGGCTGACGCAGCAAGGGCTCGCACCTCTCGAATTAAGAAATATCCATCCTCCTCCGGCATCCCGATATCCGAGATTAGCACGTCGTATTTGCCCGGATTCTCAGTCAAAGCTGCGATCGCACTTCTAGCAGATGCAACTGTCAAAACCTCCGCCCCGTAGCCTTCCAGCACAAATTTTAACAGCTCTCGCGTATCGATTAGATCGTCAACAACTAAAATGTGCAAGCCTTCCAGAGACGGGACATCATCACTCGATACATTCACAGGCGCAGCCAATACAGTTGGCTGTAAATCGATCGCCCCGATCAACACTTCAGACAAGTCTCGCAGCGGCAATCTCAGAGTGATTGTAGTTCCTTGTCCCTCACCCGGACTATCTGCTTGCACGATTCCGCCGTGCAATTCTACCAGATGGCGCACGATCGACAAACCCAATCCCAGCCCTTGACTAGCCTTAGTGCTGCTAGAATCACCTTGATGGAAACGATCGAAAATATACGGCAAGAATTCGGCCCGAATGCCTTTTCCGGTGTCCTTGACTCGAAGTTGAGCGTGATGCTCGATCGACTCCAATGCAACTTCCACCCGTCCCCCGGCTGGAGTAAACTTAATCGCATTCGATAGCAGATTCCACACAACTTGTTGCAAGCGAGCAGCATCGCCTAAAACAGCCGCAGAACTCAACTGCGAAACAATTTTAATGTTTTTGGCATCCGCTGATAATTGCACCCCGTCAATCGCACCTTGCACCACTAACCGCAGATCGATCGGACTGCTATCGAGAGCCAGCTTGCCGCTCGTAATTCTGGCAATATCCAGCATATCTTCGATTAACTGAGATTGCGCCCTCGCACTCCGCTCGATCACCTCTAGGGCGGTAGTAACGGCTGCTCCCTTAAGCTTGCCGGATTGCAGCATTTGTGCCCACCCCAGGATCGGAGTCAGGGGATTGCGGAGCTCGTGGGAGAGATTCGCCAGAAATTCATCCTTAGTACGGTTGGCCCTTTCTGCCTGTTGGCGGGCTAACTGTTCCTGCTGCAATAACTGCGATCGCTCTATTTCAAACTGCTTGCGATCCGTGATATCCTCGATCGACAATAGAATCATTAAAGCTTGGTCTTCTCCTTCAAGTTTACAAGCATTCAGCAGCATAGTTTTCTGCCCAATCTGCTCAAACAGGTGATCCAACTCAAAGTTGTAAAGCTCAACATCACTCACCAGAATCTCTTCCAGAATCGATCGCAATTTCGGAATATTCCACTGCCCGTTTCCTAGATCAAACAGCGAACATTTCGCCGTTTCTGACTGTGAAACCTCAAACGCTGTATAGAACGATCGATTTGCTGTGTTCACTCGGAAATCAGCATCTAGGGCGACTAAAGGCGTTTGCACCGTTTCCACGATAGTTTCAGCGTAGTTTCGCGCCTGCTCTAAAATTCTGGCATTGCGTTTAAGATCATCAATATCAATCAAAATCATGACCACACCGTCAATCTTGTTTTCCGCTGTGCGGTAAGGACAAATGCGGAGGTTGTACCAATGTCCCGCTTGAGTTTTAACTTCTTGTTCTTGCGTATGCAGAGTATTAATCACCTCCAAAATTATCTGTTCCAAATCAGAAACATCCAGCGTCGTGCGGATATCGCTAAAGGGTCGTCCAATATCTGTAGGAATCAGATTGAAAAGTATCTGCGCGGTTGGTGTAAAGCGTCGAATCTGTAAATCGTCTCCCAACATTAAGACTGGGATATTAATACTAGACAGCAAATTTGTGAGATCGTTATTGAGCAGGTTTTGTTCGATATTTCGGTTACAAAGTTCATCGTTAGTGGTGATCAGTTCCTCGTTAGTGGATTGAATCTCTTCTTTAGCAGTTTCTAACTCCTCATTAGTGCTTTGCAACTCCTCATTACTCGATAGGATTTCTTCGTTGGCAACTTTGAGGTCTTGGTTGAGACTTTCGTGCTCTTGGATCACGGCTTCCAAGTGCGATTGAGCCGCATTTTTTTCTTGGTTAGCCGTGGCAAGTGCCTGCCTCAGCCGATCGATTTCGCGCTCAAAATCACTTTGCTCTAAGTTGTCAGAAGTGAGGGTACTGAAGTTAATTGCGGCGGGTGCAGCTTCTTCAAACAGCACAAAAAAGTAGCGTGTTCCGATCGCCTGTGGCTGCTGGAACGGAATCACCTCAATATTCACGATACTCGATCGCCCGCCCGATTCAACCGATACCCCTTCTTTCCTAACGGTCACGTTCTGGGTTTGTGCCTGATAAATCGCGGTGCGAAGATCAACCAGCAAGCTTGCCCTTGCCATTGTCAGCAAGTTTAAGTCCGGCGTTCCCGATGCCAGTCTCAAGTAAGGATTGATGTCTCCCCGCACTTGCAGGATATTCATCTCCTCGTTGACAACCAAACCTGCTGGGCCGTAGCGAGACAAAATCAATTGGTCAATTTCTCGCTTTAAATCAAAGCTACTCGTAAAATTTTCATTCATTTGCTGCCGTTCAGCTACTTTAACGACGGGATAGGAACTGGGCGTAAACGAAAAAGTGGGACGAGTCGCAGTTAACTTTTTGGTATAAATTTTAGACTTTTTATCCACTGAATTAAACAAGTATGAAAATTTTCCGGTACTCTCAGAAGTGCCTAACAGGAGAAACCCTGTTGGGTTAAGACTGTAATGAAAAATGGGCATCACTTTTTTTTGCAATGACTCTCCCAAGTAGATCAGCACATTGCGACAGCTAACTAAATCGATATTGGAAAAAGGCGGATCGCTACCTAAGTCTTGTCGGGAAAATACACACAGTTCGCGGACTGCCTTGCTGATTCTATAGCTACCTACTGCTTGGGGAATAAAGAAGCGAGTACGTCTCTCTGGTGAAACGTCTACCATCTGGTTTTCTAAGTAAACGCCAGACCTCGCTTTGCCGATCGCCGTCTCGCTAATATCCGTGGCAAAAATCTGGATCGGCGGCAGGATAACTCGATCGCTCAAAAACTCTAACAAACAAATGGCGATCGAATAAACTTCTTCACCAGTCGAACATCCCGCCACCCAAATCCGAATCGGCATCTTTGCCGATTTATTTTCGGTAATCGTGGGGAAAACCAGCTTTTTCAACTTGTCAAAGACTTCGGAATCGCGGAAGAAACTGGTAACGTGAATTAATATTTCCTCATACAGGGCTTTGACTTCAGCCGAATTGTGTCGCAGATGTTGAGCGTAAGCATCCAATGTCTCCAGCTTGTGAAACACCATCCGGCGCTGGATGCGTCGAGCAATAGTAGTGCGTTTGTAGTTGGTAAAATCAACGCCTGTCGTCGATTTTAGCAGCGCAAAAATAGTAGCCAGAGCATCTTCCTGTTCGGGCGATTCCTCAACTATTGTCAGGGGAAACGGGCGAGTGTTCGGGGGATTGCGAGTATAGTTTCCCAATTCCTCGGCAATTTGTTCCGGTGGCATCACAAAATCGACATTTCCTGTAGCCACAGCGGTACTCGGCATACTATCGACTTTTGCCGTGTTTTGACATTGAGCAAAAGTCATACCTCCGGCTGCTTTGATTGCATTCAGCCCCAGTGAACCGTCGCCGTCTCCCCCGGATAATACTACGGCGATGGCTTTGTGTCCGCGATCGACTGCCAATGACGTGAAAAACGCATCTCCCGGCATATATTTGCCATCAATCTTCTCGCGGGGTGATAATTGCAACACGCCTTTAGATAGCACCATCTTAGTGTTGGGCGGAATCACGTAGACTTGATTAGGCTGTACAACCATGCCGTCTTTTACCTCATTAACAGGCATTTTCGTTGTTCTCGCGAGAATCTCGGTGAGCAGACTCTTGTGATCGGGGGCTAAATGCTGAATCAGCACAAACGCCATGCCTGTATCTAGTGGTAAATGGCTGAGTAACTCAGTGAATGCTTCCAGCCCTCCCGCAGAGGCGGCAATCCCCACAATCGGAAACGGGGCATCGGTTTTGGCTAATTGTTCGATGTCGAGGGCGGGTGGTGCGATCGATTCGGGTGTATTTTCTAGAGAGGATTGATTAGAAGTCATGATTTTAAATCCTGTACCGCAGCTATTTCGCAGCAAATGTATCCGGTAAGCGTGCGGCCGAGTAATTCGCACTATTTTTATTAGAGCTTAAGTTGCCGGGATTATACAACTAGCTTAAGGATGAGGTGTAGCTTGGGAGCGATCTAATTAGGGCGATCGAAGGACTGTATCTGCTGTTACTGCGATCGCAGTAAGAGGCTAGCTTTGACAAGGTATATTTACTTAGTTTAATGAGCTTTTTTTCAGTGGCGCGATCGGTGGACAGCGCTATGACGAATTCAGTGTTAATTATAACAGTAAAAGTGACTTCTGCGCCTTGTATTCCCTTTACAGATACAATCTGTAATTGGTAATTGGTAATTTGTAATTTGTTCCCAATCTGAAGTCTGGTAACGAGTAGGAAAAACGGCATTACCGTATCCATGATTCCCGTAGAGAAACGGCATTACCATGTCCACTCCCACCGTGTCCCTACAGACATTCTACGGGTAGGGAAACGGCACTGCCGTGTCCTCTTCCCACCGTGTCGTTGCCAATCAGGAGACGGCAATGCCGTGTCCCTACGGATATTTTACGGGATACGTGCCGTGTCCTCTTCCCGTGTCGTTGCCAATCAGGAGACGGCAATGCCGTGTCCCTACGGATATTTTGCGGGATACGTGCCGTGTCCTCTCCCACCGTGTCGTTGCCAATCAGGAGACGGCAATGCCGTGTCCCTACGGATATTTGACGTTGCTGAATTTAGGTATGATTCACTCGCTTAGGCAATCCCAGAAATTTAGAGTAGGGGCAATTCATGAATTGCCCCTACTCTAAATTTCCGAGGCAAATCATACTCCAAATCAGCAACGCCGGATATTTTACGAGGTTTTGTTTGACAAGACGCGGTTTCAACTGCGGGTTTTGGCGCGGTTAATTACATTAAAGCGATCGATAAACGCGATAGTTGATTTCAGGGAAAATATTATCAATCTCCTCAACTTTCTCCAACCAGCCGGAATCGACTTTCCCTTCTTTTAGTTCATCGTACAACTTGTGGAAGCGCATTAAGTGCGATCGCGTCCGCCGCACCGCATAAGGCACCATCGTCCCTGTACGCATGATAAACGCCCAGTCAGACGATTGAGCTAACAACACTTCCCGCGCGGCCTGATTCAAAGCCCGCAACTGCAACTCATCCTCTGCTTCCATGTTTCCCAACTCAATCATCCGTTCCGCAGCCTTGTGCAAATGCGGATAAATCCAAGCATTAGTATCATTCAGCCAATACTCGTGGAAACCCCGGAAACCCCAACTAGACTGAGATGGACGGCACACTTGCTGAGTCGGATTTCCTCGCAAATAATCGGCTAAGTGCGTCATTTCGTAGGTATTTTGGTCGTGCCAACTCTTGCGGAATAAGTAATCTAAGAACCAAGGGCCTTCATACCACCAATGACCGAAAAGTTCCGCGTCGTAAGGCGATACAATAATCGGGGGACGCTGCATAATCCCGTTGAGGTGTTCGACTTGCCGTTCCCGGTTGAAAGCAAAGTTGCTGGCGTGTTCGGCTGCTTTTTCCCGCGCCCAGTACGGATCGTATAACTGTTTGTCGCCTAAACCCA
>JAJAYT010000368.1 GCA_026786085.1 Microcoleus sp. CAN_BIN18
AGTTGCAGGATTACCCATTCTGTGATGGGCGACAGGCCCCAGTACAGGGCTAAAGACCACAATGACGCACCGGCGATCGCAGTTGCGTCTATGGCAAAACTAAAGGGAAAAATTTCTGTAAGCATTGCTTGATGTGTGTTATGAATTTGAGATTTCAGATTGCATCCAAAATCCCGTACTAAACTATAGCGTCAAACAAAAGCTCGATCGAATTCAACCGCAGCCGAAATTCTATGGCTAATTTTTTTTGCCTCACCCCCAGTAAGTGTCCTGAAGCCTTGACACGGGTTTTGGATGGAGTAAGATACACGTTGTTGATTAACTGATTCGCGATCGCGGGTAGAGCTCACACGACATCTTGCAGCGAATTGGCACTCCTCAACGCATACACACACATTCAACATTTGAGCCGTGAAAAAAATCCTGCAAGACTCTAGAGGCCCGCTGACGGCAAAACGCTTTTTTCGTCTCAGACAGATGCTGCTGCTGGCACTTTCGATCGGCATTGTTTTGATCGGCCCTTATTTGCAGCAGCAGTTGGTCATGGCTCAGTCAGCTTTACCAAGCAAAGTCGCTACGGGCAATTTGTGGCAAGAAGCTTCTTTTCCAGTCGAAAATTTTGAAACATACACTTCCCCCTTCGGCCCCCGTGGTGGGGATTTTCATTACGGTTTGGATCTGGCGGCGCCCGAAGGCAGTTATATTCGCAATTGGTGGGGCGGGCAAATTGTGGAAGTTTGGGAAGATGGCAGGTGCGGCACTGGTATGGTGGTGCGATCGGGAAATTGGGAACACATCTACTGTCATCTCAGGGGCCGGGTACTCACGGCTAACGGCGGGCGTTATTATACCGATCGCGAAGGTACTTTACAAATTTGGCAAGGTCAAACAGTGCCGGCTGGTGCGAGAATTGCCAGAGTTGGGATGACTGGCCGCACGTCTGGCCCTCACTTGCACTGGGGATTGAAGTACAGTGGCCGTTGGGTAGATCCGGCTTTGGTACTACGGGAAATGTATTCCAATCAGTCTTAATTAGTCAGTAGTCATTGGTCATTGATCATTGGTCATTAGTTAGTAATCAGAGGGAAGAAGTATTACGCAATCCCCACCCTTACCAATGACTACTGACTAATGAATACTAGACAAGATTGCAAAAATAACTAGGACGGGCCCCAGAGCCCGTTCCACAAAAAACATTTTTTCTTGTGGAACAGGCATCTTGCCTGTTACAAAATTTGATTAAGATGACTTTTGCAAGAGGTCTACTGACCAATGACTACTAACCAATGACTACTGACTAATGACTACTGACTAATGACCAATGACTCTTTTTTTGTCAACTTGATATACCGATCGACAATTTGGCGAAATTCGTCACCGTCGATGGTTTCTTCCTCCAACAGCGCTTCGACAAGTTTGTCTGCCAAATAGCGGTTTTCGCGGATAATCCGGCGGGCTTCTTCGTAGCATTGAAAGGCGATTTCTCGGACTTGCCGATCGATCTTGGTTGCCATTTCTTCGGAATACTCATTTCGCGAATTCCAACTCTGCCCCAAAAATACCTCATTGTTCGGACTTTCAAAAGCCACAGGCCCCAAATCCGACATTCCGTAAAGCGTTACCATCTCCCTAGCGAGACTGCCAACTTTTTTGAGATCGCTACCGGCACCGGTGTCAATTTCAGCATCGCCATAAATTTCTGCCTCCGCCGCCCGTCCCCCCAAAGCTACGGTAATTCGGTTTAACAACAAAGCCCGACTCCTCAAACCTTCGCTGTCGATCATTTCGTCGTCGAGGGTAAAGCTAGTAAAGCCTTCGATGCCGCCCGATCGTGGAATAATCGTTACTTTTTCAACGGGATCGGCATTTTTGAGCATGGTCGCGACTAGGGCGTGCCCGATTTCGTGGTATGCTGTCATCCACTTTTTCTTGCTGTCGAGTAGCGGGTTCAACGTCAGTCCGATCGTGATCCGGTCGATCGCGTCGTTAACTTCTAAGTTACTAATCGTGTCTTTGCGCCGCCTCGCAGTCAGAATTGCAGCTTCGTTGAGCAAGTTTGCCAAGTCAGCGCCAGAAAAGCCAGGAGTGCGACGGGCGATCGTGTCTAGGGCAACTTCGTCGTCGAGTTTTTTGTTGCGCGCGTGCACTTCCAAAATCCCCAAACGCCCTTTGTAGCTGGGCAAATCTACCGTTACTTGTCGATCGAACCTACCTGGCCGCAGCAAGGCACTATCGAGCACATCAGGGCGGTTAGTCGCCGCAATCACAATCACGCCACTGTTACCCTCAAAGCCGTCCATTTCTGTCAGCAACTGGTTGAGGGTTTGTTCGCGTTCGTCATTGCCGCCACCGATCCCAGCGCCGCGCTGCCTGCCTACCGCGTCTATTTCATCGATGAAGACGATGCAGGGGGAATTTTCTTTAGCTTTTTTGAACAAGTCGCGGACGCGGGATGCGCCGACTCCGACGAACATTTCGACAAATTCCGAACCGGAGATGCTGAAGAAGGGAACGCCTGCTTCGCCTGCGATGGCTTTTGCCAACATTGTTTTACCGGTTCCAGGAGGCCCGATTAACAAAACTCCTCTGGGAATTTTGGCGCCGATGGCGTTGAAGCGTTCGGGTTTTTTCAGGAAGGTGACGACTTCTTGCAGTTCTTCTTTAGCTTCTTCGATTCCTGCTACGTCGTCGAACATCACGCCGGTTTTGGCTTCCATTTGGAAACAGGCTCGGGATTTGCCGAAGTTCATGGCATTTCCTTGCGATTGGGTCGATCGGCGCAGGATTGCCATCAGCGCTGCTAGCACTAGGAAAATTACCAGTAAGTTTACGACTAAACTGACTGCGGCGGTGTTGTCGGCTGTTTGTTTGACTTCAAAGTCGATCTTTTTGGCGCGGATTTGCGAGTAAAGTTCTCGGTTGTTGTAGTCGAACAGGGTAACAATTTGAGCTTGATCGGTTTTTTGATCTTTTAGCTTAACTCTGGCAGTTCTTTGAACTTCGTCTATTTCGACTTTACTGACTTGCCCTTTTTCTATGTTTTCGATGAGTTTGCTATAACTCATGGTGTTATTTGGCGCGCTGTCGGCAAAAACCGGAGTCGAGAGCAATATTCCTTGAAAAATCACCAAACTGCCCAGGATGCGCCAAAGATTCCGTCCTGGAATTAATTTTTGAGGATTCTGCTGGCTCGATTTGTCTTTGTTTACAGCTAGATGTCCCAGCCATGCGTGTTTCCAAGAATTTTTCATATTGCTGTGCCGCTTGTTGAAGACTGCCAAGATTGACCGCTTTTGGTTTGCTATGTTTGTTTATTTTAACAACAGGGCGGGTGTTGAATGGGTTTATCTCTCGCCTGCATCTCAAACAGGCCGATCGATATGGCGGGTTGTTGAATCCGACGAGTCTGTTTTCCTTCTTCTTTCTACATCACAGTTCGCGATCGTACTCCCAGGCTTGGCAGCAAAGGCGACGAGGCATTACAAGCTGCGTTGGTTCCAGCTTGCCAGGAGTTGCCACAAGGTGAGAGCGAGTTGATTTTGGAGCGCGAGCTAGCTTTTGCTTCTAGCTGCGAGGAAATGGCGCGAGGAGTGCTCGGCCACAAAGTTAACAAGCTGCGGGGCGGAGTCTGGAGTTTATTGCCGAGCCTGATGTCCCGGATGCAGCTTGAATTAATTGTCAAACCGCGATCTATAGCTATCGAACAGTTCATCGATCTTCTGGTGATCGGATACAAGCGTCCCCCGCTCATCCCGGAACGTGCGATCGCGATCGCCCTTGAAGGAAAGCCAATTGAAACTTGTCGTTACAGCAAATTTCGCATCAGATACGAGAATTTTGGCGTGGGTATCTCCCAAACGCTTAAGGATAAAATTATCTTTGTACTGATTCGCTAATTTTTTAAGATTTTTCTCAGCTTGGATATCGGATGGGTACTTTTTATCATCTTCATCTTTTCCCAAACCGTACCCAATTAAAAGCTGTACGTCACGCTTAAGTAGTTTTTCTAGCTGTTCAATAAACTGTTTGTTTACAACATTAGCTCGAATCCAAGGAGAAATAATCATCAGACGTTTTTGACTGTCTTGAATAGCCTGTTCTAGGAGTGGACGGTGTTCGTACATCTCTAGCCAACGCATAGGAACTGCCGCTAAGAGAGAATCTAGTTTGACTTGGAGTTTCTCTATTTGTTGTTGTGCCTCTTGAAGTTGTTGCTCAAGAATGAGTTTTTCTTCCTTATCTTCAGTTCGTTCTAGAGTGTTTCGAGTTATTTCTATTTGTGCTTCTATCTGAGCTTGAGCAGCAGAAACTTCTTCCTTAAGAGCCTCAACTTGTTGTAAAGGAGCTTGAGCAACAAATTCATGCCCTAAAACTTCTGCGGCTAACTTTTGGGGTGCGCTTTCCCTCAAGGCCTCTAGTAAACGAAGTTTCTTGACCCCCTTAGCACGAGCAAATGCAGCTTCATGTTCACTAGAAAGGACAGCATCTATAGCGAAGGCAACCTGAACATCATCACTGTCCTTTGCCTTATAGATTAGTATTAAGGCAGGTTGAAAAAACCTCTGCCTCCGCTCAATAGCTTTCAATGCTAGCAAGTCTCGTCGAACTTGCTTGACTTTTGCTTTGCTTGCCCCCTCAATTTGGCGAATAATTGCGTCCACATATTTGAGTTTGAGGTCGGACAATTCTGGAGGTTTTTTCGGAGAGGGTTCAATTTCTATAATATCTTTGTCGCGCAAGTCTTTTGCCTTGAGCAAAAAACGTGACTCCAATTTCCCGTACCAGCGAGGATATCGTAAAAGCCCATCAAAATTTATATCAAATGTTCGCTCTTCAGGAACAATAATTTTGGCATGACGGAGCGTTCCGTCGCCTTTCTTAGTCAACTTCCAAACTTGCATCAGAGAGTCATCAGGGGCTATGAGGTCAATATCCTCACTCATTCTTAAATTGATCATGGCATCCCTGATGATAGGCGGTTCTAGACCTAGAAACCCACCAATATGCTCTTCAGAGGATAGACCAACGTTAATAGCTTTCAAGACATATTCTTCTATCGGGGGAATTGGTTTACGAAGTTGGGTTAGAGCTTGAACGGTGATTTTATAAACAGGCAAACCGACTTCTCTACAACTAACCAGGTCGAAGCCTGTACGATTGTCGTAGCGACGTAGTTCTTCTGGAGCAAGAGAAACTGATTCTTCTGAACTCATAATTTAGCCTCCTTTAGGGCGCAATTTTCAGGGTGATGTTCAACGTAATCCAAAACTCGGTGTAATGGGTTGTCGCTTAAGGTTCGACAGAAGGAGTGATCTCCCACGATTAATAAGCCAACTTTACCTCTGGATAAAGCCACATTCAGTCGTTCTGCATCGCGCAGAAAACCCACTTTACCTTCTTTGTTAGAACGAGTCACAGAGTACACTGCAATATCAGCTTCACGTCCTTGGAAGGCATCCACTGTATTACACTCAACTGTTAATGCTTGCCAATTGTTTACTTCTGAGTCAAGGTTACGCTTAAGTATTTTGAGCTGTGCTGCATACCCAGTCAAAACAGCTACACTGTATTTTTTCTGCGCATTTACTGCCGTCTGGTTTAGCTGTTTGAGAAGCAGAAATATGACATTGACCTCACAAATGTTGTGAAAGCTAGAATTGGCAGACTGTTCGCGACTATTCGGAAGTTTGGTTGTTGTTAACCAAGTCACAGGTTGTGGTAAAACAGTGCGAAGGTGCTGATCTAAGTCAGTCCTAGCACTTTTTAGCTGACCATCATAGAAGCACTCACTGACCAGATTGCCGATTGGTGCTACCATCCGATGTTGGATTGTTAACATCTGGCGGCATCCCTCTGAGAGTGTTCTGAGCAGTCGGTCGAATAAAGTTTCTCGGATATCATCCTGAGTTAGTTCGTATTTGTCCAAAAAATCAGAATCTCTGCTGACTGCATCTCGGAAGGGTGGGAGTTGTTTGGGGTCGCCAACCAGTATCCAGCGATGCGATCGCGCTATCGGAACTAATACTTCTGTCGCTGTAGCTTTTGAAGCCTCATCGACAATGCACAGGTCAAATTCTATGTCTTGAATATCTCTAGAAATTCCGATGCAGGTTCCTGCTACTACTTGCGCTCGCTTAATTAGAGGTGCATTAAATTTCTCATTTCGACCAAACTGATCGAACCACTCCGCCTGAATAGCTATCAGCCGTTGGAGCCAGAAGTGTTGAATGCTTATTAAGAGGATTCTAAAAATAGATACACGAATCCTATCAACTGCTGATTTTAGCAATTAAATACGATTTCCTTAAACCAGTGAATATAGCTGATTTTTTCACACATAAAAGCCTGTAAATA
>JAJAYT010000369.1 GCA_026786085.1 Microcoleus sp. CAN_BIN18
AGACAAACAGGTTCGTAGTAAGGACTTCAGTCCTTTCTTACCCAAATTAAAAATAATAACTAAAATCCTTACTACGAACTTCTGGAATGAGCCAAATTAAAAGCCAACTTATTTATTAGAATCTACTTTCTTCTTAAAATGTTGAGCAAATTCACTTAATGAGTTGTTTCGGGCGATCGTTTGATCGGTAATCTCTAGTTTCTCAGCAACTTTATCTGAGTCATGCTCAGAATATTGCTGCTTTTTTAAATCTCTATCTTTAAGTTGAGGATTTATCTTTTTGACAATATCTTTAGAAAGATTGACTAAATACTCTTTAGCATTTTTCCCTCCAGATTCAGCTTCAATTATCAAATCTGTTTGACCTTTTTGATATTTTTTAGCAAAATTTTGCCATTTCGTATCGTTTCTAGTCCCGATATTTTTTGTAAAATAGCAACAAATACCAAGACAGTCAACCAACAACCAAGCTTCAAGTTCTTGACGTATAAGTATTAACAAACATTTACCTTGAGATTGTTCTATAACTCTATTAATTCTATTAATTAGAGAATTAGGTTCTTGCAATCGTTGAGCTTGAGATTGTACACCATCTGCATCAAGTAAAAATATTACTAATTCGCTGTTTTTAAGATAAATATCAACTGCCTTTTTTAGACCATCCCCTCCGGTTTTTTTGATTGCTTGATTAAAAGCTACTTTAGAACTATCCAAAACAGTAATATTAGAGTCATAGTATTTAACAATCTTCTTAGCTATACAGCAAACAGTTTTACTATCAAAATCTGACTCTGGAGCCCAGATAAGAATATTATTCATACTATTGCTCTAAAATTCCTTGTAGTAGATGACTGTGATAAATTGCACTACCTACTCCAAAGTCTCTCATCCATTCAGATAAATCATCCTGACTCTTCCCTAACTCATCTATCGGAAAAGCTTTTGTTCCAACGTCATCTGTTTTGCTTAGAAGCAGTACAGAAACATCTGAGTTTATTTCATCCAAATTGAAACAATCAAGTAACTGGGAACTATGAGTTGTAATAATTACTTGTGTTTTTTGAGACAGTCTTTTTACTACAGATGCAACCTCTCTTAGCAGTCCTGGATGAAGATTGCGTTCAGGTTCTTCAATCCCAATCAGCGTAGGTAGCTGATCTTGATGGAGTAACACATAATAAGCCATGATTCGGAGAGTGCCATCTGACATATTGGATAAAGGAATCTTTAGATTATTTTTTTCCAATACTTTAATTATTTTCTCTCCTTCTTCGCCCACTAACTTTAAGCGAATACCCAGACAATCATCAAGTTCTTGACTAACTAATTCAAACTTTTCTCGCTCGTTTTCAGCCCAGTATTGTAAAACATCTTGAATTTCCCTACCTGTGCTACCCAGACTGGGAATATTTTCTCTGTTCATTACAATATTTTCGCCAATTACAAACATAGGACTACCTCTCATCGACTTAGGATCTAAATCGTAGAAGTCCCAATTTATGATAAATTCTGCAAATTTAGCCGTAAATGGTCTGTCTCCAAAATCACCGGCAGACTTTAAGGCTAAGTTGCCAGCTTTAGATTGATATCTCTGAGAATTTCTTCCTTTTTCATCTCGCACTGTACCCTCGCCATTTTTTGATTCTATTACTTTATGCTTACCTATCAAAAGTTGCTCGCGCGAATAAGAGAATTTTCCTTCTTCTAGAGACACAGATACAGTATACTCGGCTCTTTTCTTAGCTTCTTTGACGGTAATAGAAAAAGTAATATTTTCATTTCCCCCAAATCTCAAGAATCTTTCCATGAACTCCACAGGGGGGGGAGAACCAACTGTCACCATCTGACTGAGAATCGATAATGCCTGTAGAGAGTTAGATTTTCCGCTAGAGTTACATCCCACTAGAATCGTTAAATCTTTAAAATTTAACGTAAGATCGCCTAAGCTCCTAAAGTTTTTTATGTTAGCTGATACAAGTTCAATACTCATAGGTAAACGTAATTTGTAGGAAAATAAATTAATTAAGAGCCAACCAGATTAAGCCCCGATTCATGCTTTTGTATAACATACTATTCATAAAAAATCTAGACCATAAAGTCTATAATACCATCAGCAGTAATAGCAAAAGTCCGTGCAGCGCAGCTATCCCGTAGCGAATCGCCCCCACGCCCCAAAACTCTCGCGCCCATTCCCGCGATTTCCCCCAAAGTTATTCCTCAAGACAATGGTCAGCTTGGTTAACAGCGCTATCCTAGTAGTTATATTGCCCTTAAACCCGATCGCCCCGGAGGCCCCTTGTTCAGCCTAGTTCAAAACACTTCTCGCAAAGGAGAAATTCTAGAGGTCGTCTTCCGCAACGGTTGGGACTACATGAAAAGCCTCCTAACCGGCCGCAAAACCGACGCACCCAGTCTCCCAACTCCAGCAGTTCTCCGCAATATCCTCGTCGAATTAGGCCCAGTTTTTGTCAAATTGGGGCAATTGCTGAGTACCCGCCCCGACTTGTTGCCGGCCGCCTACATCGAAACCCTCTCCACCCTACAAGCGGAAGTCCCGCCCGTACCGTGGTCGGAAGTAGAAGCAATCGTGCGCCTGGAACTCAAACAGTCGATCGAAGAAACCTTCTCCAAATTTAACACTCAAGCAGTCGCCGCAGGGTCGATCGCCCAAACCCACAAAGCTACCTTAAAAGACGGCCGCGAAGTCGCCCTGAAAGTTCAGCGCCCCGGTATCGATATTGTCATCGAACAAGACATCGCCGTACTCCGAGGTTTAGCAGAACTTGTCATGCTGACAGACTTCGGTCAACAATACGATATTGTCGCCCTAGCCGAAGAATTTGCGATCGCCCTGCGTGCAGAATTAGACTTCATTCAAGAAGCCAGCTACACAGACGAACTGCGCCGCAATTTATCTAAAAGTAAATGGTTTGACCCAACACAAGTTGTTCTACCAGAAATTAACTGGAAGTTGACTACCAAAAAACTCTTAGTAATGGAATGGCTGAACGGAGTACCGATTCTGTTAGGCGATTTGCAAGGAATTGGCCATAAAGGAGATATAAATGCCGAACGCGAAGCAATTACAACGCTGCTTTGCCGCGTTTTCTTCCAGCAGTTATACATTGACGGATTCTTTCACGCAGACCCGCATCCAGGCAATTTGTTTTATCTCAAAGACGGTCGAATTGCCCTGCTAGACTGCGGTATGGTCGGCAGATTAGACCCGCGCACCCAGCAAAATCTGACAGAAATGTTGCTAGCAATTGTCGATTTAGACGCTCAACGCTGTGCTCAATTAACATTGCAAATGGCAGAATTTGCTCAGCCTACAAGTTTAGCGAATCTAGAGAACGATTTAGCTCGAATGCTGCGCAAATATTACAATGTCAGCTTGTCGCAAATGAACTTGTCGGAAATTTTTTATGAAGTGTTGGAAATCACTCGCAAAAATAAGATTAGACTTCCCAGTAATCTCGGTTTGTATGCAAAAACCCTCGCTAATTTAGAAGGAGTAGCGCGTTCTTTTAATCCCCGATTTAATATTGTAGAGCAGGTCAAACCGCTGATGACGGATATGTTTCGGCGTCAGTTATTAGGAGAAGACCCGATACAAGCTCTGCTGAGAACTGCTTTGGATCTAAAAAGCCTATCTTTGCAATCTCCGCGACAGGTGGAAGTGCTTTTAGACCGGGTTACTTCCGAAACTTTGAAGTGGAACTTGAGCATAAAAGAACTCGATCCGTTGCGTCGCACTTTGGGGGATTCTGCGAACCGACTTTCTTTTAGTATTGTCGTGGGTTCGCTGATTCTGGGGGCGGCAATTATTTCTTCTAATGCGCAAACTGCTCAGCTATCTTTTTTGAGCAATGGTTTATTTGGGGCGGCGAGTTTTTTGGGTTTTTGGTTAATTCTTAGCATTCTCAGATCCGGGCGTTTGCGGAGTTGATTGTCAAGGGGAAATTGGGAAAATCTGGAGATATAGCAACTATAAATTATGTGCGGACGATACACTTTAACTGCTTCATCTCAAATCATCGCCGAATTCTTCAAACTGTCGGAAGTTCCCGACATCACACCGCGATACAACATCGCTCCAACTCAATCAGTGGCCACAGTTACAGTTTCTCCCCAGCATCTTCAGCGACAGTTCCAATTTATGCGCTGGGGTTTAATTCCGAGTTGGGCAAAAGACCTCAAAATAGGCAGTAAAATGATTAACGCGCGATCGGAAACTGTAGCCGAAAAACCTGCTTTTCGCAGCGCCATCAAGCACAGGCGATGTTTGATAGTTGCTGACGGTTTCTACGAATGGCTGCCGCTCTTAAAGCACAAACAGCCTTACTATTTTCAAATGGCCGAGGGCGAACCTTTTGCTTTTGCCGGTTTGTGGGAAAATTGGCAGTCTCCCGAAGCAGAAAAGATTGTATCTTGCACTATAATTACTACCGCTGCTAACGAAACTGTGCAGCCGGTGCACGATCGAATGCCGGTGATTCTCCCTGAGTGCGATTGGAAACAGTGGCTAGATCCTGCTGTTAACAGTGCTCAGGAAGTTTTGCCGCTGTTAAAGCCGTATGCTTCTGAAGCAATGAAAGCAAAGGCCGTAAGTGCGATCGTCAACAGTCCAACTAGAGATAGTCCCGAGTGCATTCAAGCGATCGAATAAACCGAGTCATTAGACTAATGACGGAGAGGGCGGGTTTTGCCATTTTTTTAGTCATTTGTATCATATATCTTTAGCTAAACCCGCCCCTACTAATGACTGATGACTGATGACTGATGACTAATGACTATTAACTAAATTAACTGTCGTACATCCGCGCTTCGGCAGCTTCGGGATTTTCTTCGCAATACTCCTCAAAAGCCGTTTTGTCAAGCTTCATCGATCGCTGGTGAGCAGCCTCGGCCTGCATTTCCTCTACAATGTCCCACGCTACCGCGCAGTCTTTAGAAGTAGCGCCTTTCTGGGAACAGACTGTTCTGGCATCGGCGATCGCACTTTCAATTTCTTCCTCAAATAAAACACTTTTCGGCTTATCAACAAAATCGCTTTTTGTCAAGATATCCGTTACCGAAATAATCCCAAGCAGCTTGTCTTGAATCACCGGAGCTCGGCGGATGCGGGTATTCGCGAACAACCTCGCCACATATTCGACACCCAAGTCGGGATTCACCGTAATGCACGGTTTGGTCATAATCTCGAAGACGCGGACTTTGTGCGGGTCTACTCCGTAGGCTGCTACCTTATAGACAATATCCGTTTCCGTGACAATGCCGTAAGCGTCTTGTTCGTGGCGGCGTTCCACAATTAACGCGCGCAGACAGAGTTCGTTCATCATCGCCACTGCTTCAGCTACCGTTGCCGAACCGCGAATGGTAACAACTTCTGTTGTCATAATATCTTGGGCTTTCATCATCATTCTTGATTGCTCCCGGCTTATAAAGTTTAGTGCGTCCCGATTTTGGGGCGGAAATTTAATTTGCTATCATCATAAAACTTTAGGACTGACGCGACTGTTACGATAAGTCAAGGAGGGCGAAGGAAGTTCGGCAACGGATTGTGTAACGGATTTAACGGATTTAATGGATTTAACCGATCAATATTCAGAGAAGAAGGAAAATTTTCCCAATTCTCCCAATTCTCCCAATTCTCCCATATCCCCATCTCCCTCTCTCCCACTCCCCCACTCTCCCAACTCTCCCATCTCCCACTCTCCCCATCTCCCACTCTCTCCTCCCAGCCTCAAAGAAGCAAAAGTTAACACAAACAAAGCAACTGCTTGCGCTCGCAGAGATCCCCGCCTCTGATAAACTTGATGGCTGGGAGTGCAAAAGAGCACAAGGCACGCATCAGCAGTTGGGAGGATATAGTTCGTGGACAATGTAATCGGTTTAGAGATTATCGAAGTAGTCGAGCAGGCAGCCATCGCTTCCGCTCGCTTGATGGGCAAAGGCGAAAAAGATGAAGCCGATCGCGTAGCTGTAGAAGCCATGCGCGAGCGGATGAACAAAATTCATATGCGCGGCCGCATCGTGATCGGTGAAGGCGAACGCGATGACGCACCCATGCTTTACATCGGCGAACAAGTAGGTATTTGTACTCGCGAAGATGCTAAAGATTTCTGCAACATCGATGAATTGATCGAAATTGACATCGCTGTTGACCCCTGCGAAGGTACTAACCTGGTTGCTTACGGTCAAAACGGTTCGATGGCAGTTTTGGCAATCTCTGAAAAAGGAGGTTTGTTTGCTGCGCCCGATTTCTACATGAACAAATTGGCTGCTCCCGCGGCTGCTAAGAATCATGTAGATATTCGCAAAACGCCAACCGAAAACCTCAAAATTATCTCTGATTGCCTCGGCCGCAGTATTGAAGATTTGGTAGTGGTGGTCATGGATCGCCCCCGGCACAAAGATTTAATTAATGAAATTCGGGCAGCGGGTTCAAGAGTTCGACTGATCAGCGACGGCGACGTTTCGGCAGCGATTTCTTGTGCGTTTTCTGGTTCCAACATCCACGCGCTTATGGGTATTGGTGCTGCACCCGAAGGTGTGATTTCCGCAGCAGCAATGCGCTGCTTGGGCGGTCACTTCCAAGGGCAGTTAATTTACGATCCGGCTATTGTCAAAACTGGTTTGATCGGTGAAAGCAAAGAGAAAAATATCGCCCGCCTGACAGAGATGGGCATCACAGATCCAGACAAGATTTACAATGCTGAAGAATTGGCATCTGGGGAAACAGTTTTGTTTGCGGCTTGCGGAATTACTCCCGGAACGCTGATGGATGGAGTTCGATTCTTTGGTGGCGGCGCTCGTACTGAAAGTTTGGTAATTTCTTCTCAGTCTAAGACTGCTCGGTTTGTGGATACAATCCATATGTTTGACCAACCGAAATCTTTGCAATTGAAGTAGTCATTAATTAACAGTTGGCTGTTGACAGTTAACTGTTGGCTGTTGACTGTTGAGCTGGCTGTTGACTGTCAACAGTCACCAGTGATTAGTAATTAGCGATAAACTAATAACTAATCACAGGTGACTGTTGACAACTAAGAAATAAATAGTGACAAATCACAGATATGAATATTGCAGTCGTAGGTCTCAGCCACAAAACAGCGCCGGTTGAAGTTCGCGAAAAACTTAGCATCCCAGAGCAGAAGATTGAAGCGGCGATCGCCCAATTGCGTAGTTACCCCCACATTCAAGAGGTTGCTATTCTCAGCACCTGCAACCGCTTAGAAATTTATATTGTTACCACCGAGTCAGAACCTGGTGTGCGAGAGGTGATGCAGTTCCTTTCGGAATGCAGTAAAGTTCCTTTGCAGTCTTTGCGCCCTCACCTGTTCATTTTGCTGCACGAAGATGCGGTGATGCACTTGATGCGAGTTGCTTCTGGGCTCGATAGTTTGGTTCTCGGAGAAGGGCAAATTTTGGCTCAGGTGAAACAAACTCACAAACTCGCCCAGCAGTATAAAGGTGTCGGCAGAATTTTGGAGCGTTTGCTGAAGCAATCTCTGACAGCAGGGAAACGAGTTCGCACGGAAACTAGCATCGGTACTGGTGCGGTTTCGATTTCTTCGGAGGCGGCGGAATTGGCTCAACTGAAAGGTCAGCATTTAGCCAGCAGCCGAATTGCGATTATCGGTGCTGGCAAAATGTCACGACTTTTGGTGCAGCATTTGCTCTCGAAAGGAGCTAGCCAGATTGCGATCGTCAATCGATCGATGCGCGGTGCCCAGGAGTTGGGAAGTTTGTTTAAAGATGCTCCATTGCGTCTGCATCTACTCTCGGACATGATGCCAGTAATTGCCAATTCCGATTTAGTTTTTACCAGTACAGCGGCTACCGATCCGCTATTAAATAAAGCTAAATTAGCAACGGTTTTAGCACCTGAGCACGCTTTGATGTTGGTGGATATTTCTGTGCCACGTAACGTTGATTCTGATGTGAAAGAGCTGGCTAACGTGCGATCGTTTAATGTGGACGACTTGAAAGCTGTGGTAGCTCAAAATCACGAAAGTCGCCGCAAAATGGCAATGGAAGCTGAGGGCTTACTGGAACAGGAAGTAGAAACTTTTGATGTCTGGTTGCGCGGTCTGGAAACTGTTCCTACTATTAGCTGTTTGCGGGATAAGATAGAATTGATTCGGGAACAAGAATTAGAAAAAGCTTTATCGCGTCTGGGGTCAGAATTTTCGGAGAAACATCAAGATGTGATTGAATCTTTAACAAGAGGGATTGTGAATAAGATTTTGCACGATCCGATGGTACAGTTGCGCGCGCAGCAAGATATTGAAGCGCGCAGGCAAGCAATGCAGACTTTGCAATTGCTGTTTAATTTGGATGTGGATGTCAATCAGCAGTACAGCTAGTTAGTTATTGGTTGTTGGTTATTAGTTATTGGTTATTAGTTATTGGTTATTAGTTATTAGTTTTGATCGCCAACTAATAACAACTAACTAATAACAACTAACT
>JAJAYT010000370.1 GCA_026786085.1 Microcoleus sp. CAN_BIN18
GGTTTCAACCGCCGTCTACGTTTCTGCCACGTCCTTATCCACATCCATATCTGTATGCTTAAGGTCGATCGAGCATTTGAGCAATCTCGCCTGGATTTGGCAGCCGAATTGTAGCATATTCCTGGTGAATAATCTCAAAAAAACTCTTGACTTTGTGTTCAAAAGGTGCGAGTCTAAAGTTCTGACTGCGTTGCTGTGCACCAGCTTGAAGTTCCGCTAACAAACCGGGATTACCAATTAATTGATGTGAATGCTGGCAAAGTTCCTCAACCGTATTGAACAAAAAGCCCGATCGCCCATGTTCAACAATTTCCGGTTGTCCACCACCACAAAAGGCGATCGGAGCACAACAGTTTTGCATTGCTTCCACCGTCGCCATCCCGAAATGCTCGAATCTCTGGGGATTGACTTCACCCAAACCGCAGCCGTGCCAAAATATGCTCGCTTTAGCATAAAGCGATTTTACCTCATCTAAGGAACCATTGACTTTAAGTTCGATCGCCCTTGAATCCTGCTTCAATAAATTCTGAACCGTCTTTAAATAAGGATTTTTGGGAATACTGCTTCCAGCTAAAATCAGCCGCCATCCTTGAAGTTCATCTGGATAATCTGCTAGCAAACTGCGGAAAGCTTCGATTAACTCAATTTGCTTTTTTGTTCCCCCAGCTTCAAACTGTCCCACAGCTAAAATTATCTTTTCCTTCGGCACTTTAGCTGTTGCCATTTCTACGGGCGGATAAAGCATAAAAGTTGGCTGCAAATTCCAACGTTTCTCCAGCCACTTGACAGTAAATTGGCTGTTTGCAATAATGAAAGTGTAGTCATCGACAGCAAAGTGACGGTTGCGAAAAGTATTCGGAAAGTGGCAGAAAAATACTGATATTGGCGACAGCGGTTTCACTTTTTCGAGTTGGTTCGCGTTGACAAAAATATCGTAATTTTTGCTTTCTCTGGCAATTTCATCAAAGGGATTTTCCATATCCTCGGCGATGATGCTGGAATCGATACACTGCATTCCACGCTTCTCGTAAAAAGCCAAGGGAATAATTTTAATTTGGCATCCTGAAAGGTTAAGCCCATACCACGATTCTAAGTCGGAAACAGCAACGGGTTTGTTGGCGATGAAGGTAATGTCAAATTCATTTTGCAGCAGCGAGGCGATGGTAGCGACGTATTTTTGACCGCCGCCGATAAAATGCAGTCCGTGATCGTAAATTGCGATCGACATTTTGCGATCGCCCCTAACAACCTGCAATCGAGGTAAAATGCGATCGACCTTCATTCTACTGTAAATCACCGCCAACTTTTCCGACAACTGTGGCAGTACAGTGGCGACGATTTCCGGTGGCTGATAATCTAGCAGTTTTTTAATCGCGACAAACAAACTCTCGAACAGCAAATCGTACTGCTTGTTAGTAAAAAAGTCTGAAGTATGTATTGCTTTAACTAACTGTAAAGGTTCGTGTTTCGCCAAATACAAAAACCGATTACGGTTGCAGAAATACTCGGTGAGTTTGCTGCCTTTACTCGAACCCCGATACTCGTGATGGGCGATAGCTGCGGGAGTATAAAGCATTTTCCAACCGCGTTTGTGGCAGCGTTTGGCAAACTCTACATCTTCAAAATACATCACAAAATCTTCATCAATCGGCCCGACATCTTCCAGACATTCCCTGCGAAAAAGCACTGCCGCCCAACAAAGCCCCTCGACTTCCCGTTCGATATCGTACTGTCCCGCATCTTTCTCGCCAAAACCGACATCTTGCCAATAAAAATTAGGTAATTGCTGAATGCCCGCGCTGTTAATTCGCCCGTCTTTAAACAACAATTTGCCGCTAGTCCCGCCCACTTGCTTGTGAGTTTCTAGCACTTTCACGAGAATCTCTAGCCAGCGACTATCAAGCGTTGCATCGTTATTTAGAAAGCCGATATATTGCCCTTTCGCTTCGCTGATGCCGAGGTTGAGGGCTTTCGCAAAGTTGTTGCTGGTATTAACAAAGATGCGAACTTTCGGAAACAGTTCGCGCAGGGAATTAACTGACTCGTCTTGAGAGCAATTATCAATTACAATTAAATCAAGTTGCTCTTCTGGATACGCAAGTTTTTGTAGAGATTTTAAGCAATCTTTGGTGTGGCGCAGACCGTTATAGTTGACTATAATTAACGAGCATATTGGCAGTGTGTTCATTCAATTGACAGTTGACAGTTGACAGTTGACAGTTGATAGATGAGGGCGACCTCTATCTGGAAGGAAGAGGATGGGAGTAATGAACAGTCTGATTTTAATTTCTAGCCTTTAAGGGTTCCGGCTTTAAACCAATTCTTTCTGGTCATTTTTGATGTTTTAGTGCGTCCGATCGAGCAATTGAGCGCTAATCTCCTCTAAAATAGCAGTATGTTGCTGCTGTACTGCTTTGATTTGCTCTATTTCAGAGTGAAAAGTTGCGATCGCCCTTTGTTGAGTCTCAAGCCGTGCTGTAACTTCGGGAGATCCGCTGCTGAATTCCGATGTAATTTTTTTCTCTAGAGCTTGTTGATTTTCTTGCAATTTTTGCAATTGTGTGTTCAATGTTTGGACAACACGGGTATTAGCGAAATTGTAAATTACTTGTCTGTCTAGTACGGGCTTGAGCAATTTTCGGACGATTTTTCTAACTGCAATTACTACGGAACCTAGCCGCCTTTGGTAAGAAGTAATTGGGATATTATAAATGTCAAAGCCCGCTTTTAAAAGGGCAATGTCTTCGTCATCTTCATTTTGGGCTGCACTATTTACTCTTTCCGACAGCAGCGAATCAGCAATACCAATTCGCGGCTCCAAAGTTTGGCGCAATTTATCTATAATTTGTTGAGTTGGTATTTCTTCGTACTGCAATCTTCCGCCTCCTTTAAATGTAGGGTGCGCCGAGGCGCACCATCTGGTAAATTACCCCTACGAGAATAGTGCAAATCCCAAGTTATACTAACTCAATTTGACTATCATCACCAATCATAAACCGCAGAGCTTTCGGACGTGGTGGCGCATTCGTGAGTTGAGCTCGCTGCCCGATCACGCTGTCAACAATTCGCTGGTGAATGCCAACTATTTTCGCCCCTTGCAATATTACACTGTGTTCGATATCAGCATCAATCATCGTCACGCGATCGGCAATACTGCTGTAAGGCCCAATAAAGCAATTTTCAATGCGGCAATTTTCCCCAATTACCACTGGCCCGCGAACTGTAGAATTAATAATTTCCGTTCCTTCGCCTACTTGCACTCGCCCGATAATTTGGCTTGTAGCGTCTACTTTTAATTCAGTTGAAGCTACGATACTATCTAAAATTATTTGGTTGGCACTCAGTAAATCATCTTTTTTCCCCGTATCCAACCACCAACCCTCTAAATTGCAGGCTTCTACGTGTTTTTTCTGATTGATGAGCTGTTGAATCGCATCAGTAATTTCGAGTTCACCGCGGGGCGAAGGTTGAATTTGATCGATCGCCTCATGGATACTAGGAGCAAAAAAGTAAATCCCCACCAGTGCTAAATTCGACGGCGGAACTTTTGGTTTTTCTACCAACTGCAAAACTCGCCCATTTTCATCAACTTTGGCAACACCGAAAGCCGAGGGATTTGGCACTGGACGAAGCAAGATTAGAGCGTCTAGTTTTTGCTTGTTAAAAATCTCTAAAAACGGATCTAACTGATTTTGAATTAAGTTATCTCCTAAATACATGATAAACGGAGAATCGCCCAAAAATGGTCTAGCAATTTTCACCGCATGAGCAAGTCCCGCCGGCTCATTTTGCAAAATATAAGTAATTTTTGCACCGAAGCGAGATCCATCTCCAGTTTTTACCTTCACCTCTTCGCCAGTTTCAGGACTAATAATAATCCCAATATCCGTAATCCCAGCCGCCACAATTCCTTCAATTCCGTACCACAGTATCGGCTTATTTGCCACAGGAACCAACTGCTTAGCACCCGTATAGGTGAGGGGACGCAAGCGTGTTCCTTTGCCGCCAGAGAGGATGAGTGCTTTCATTGGGTGAAATCTAAGTTATCCTTTAGGGTTTGCGGTGCTGGCTCGATTTGCCTGCACTTGTTCGCTCTCGTTAATTTTAAAGCACCGTTACCCCGCTGGCAATAGCCTCGAAGAAGGAAGAATTGACAGTTGACAGTTGACAGTTGACAGTTGACAGTTGACAGAAGTAATAAAAGTAGGGGTTTCAGGAATCAAGAAGGTTCTCAGTATCTTAGCGGTTGCAATCCAAATGATTTATGCCGATCGAACCTTCAGTCATCTAAAATCTAACATCTAAAATGGTTTAATAGCGGCCGTATCGAGCGATAACTTGATTACCACTATTCTTGTTATTTGTCAACCAAGCCCACATCTGATCGCCAATAGAAAAATGCCACCACTCGTTAGGATGCTGCTGAAAACCAGCAGACATCATAGCATCTTTTAATATTTTTCTGTGCAGGTGATATTCCTGTTTGTGAGGCTCCTTGCTATTACCAAAATAATCAGGATAAGAACGTTCCGATATTTCATCAATCGGAGAACCCATATCAATCGGGCGATGATTTTCATCCACCAAAGTTACATCTAAAGCTGCACCGGTACTGTGAGGAGGAGGCGTAGTGCGATCCAGGCTCGGTACTGCCCAAAATTGATATACGTGTTCTATAATTACTTCCCGTTTGTCTTCAGAAACCGGAAATTCGCAGCCTTGAGCTACCGCAATTTGATTAAAAGTATAATCCACCATAAATTGCTGAACTTCCACCGGCCGATAAGCATCAAATATCAGAATTTGCCAGTTTTGATGATTTTGCTGGAGCTGCATTTTAGCGGCTACTAAACTATCTACAACTCCTTGGCGCAAATAGAAAGGCGAATCTGCTTTGCTGTTGTGATAGGGAGCACCCAATTTTTGATAAGGGTGTGGCATTTCAAAGGCAAAATGTTCTGGTGGAATTGGCACTAAAGGCTCGCCGCATTCATCGATCGCTATTTGCTGATATGGTTTCATATCAAGGTGTTACCTGTTTGATTATTACTAAAAAATAGGCAGGGCTATTTCATTCTCAGGACGATCGGGATTTTGTAGGGGTCGTGCCCCCGTGCCGACCCTCCCCTGTCCAGAAGGGCAACCACGGGGGGATTGCCCCTACAAAGAATGAAATAGCCCTGAAAAAATAGGTTTGTAGTGAGGACTCTAGTCCTCATCAAAGTCTGAGGACTAAAGTCCTCACTACAAACACTAGAGCAGCTAGAATATCCTCATGTTCTAAATCGTCATAATCATCTATGATTTCTTTAGCATTCATACCTGAACTAAGTAATTCAATAATCAACTCTACTGGATATCGGAGACCGCGAATACAGGGTTTTCCGTGACAGATATTTGGATCGAGTGTGATGCGTTGCAAAATTTGGTTTTCCATATTTTAGAAGCAACTGTTAAATATATTCTAACTTAAAAAAGCGGAGCTTTCGATCGGTTTGTAGTAAGGACTTTAGTCTTTATAAAAATCATCGGACTAAAGTCCTCACTACATACAAACCTTAGAAAAAATCCTAACTTTGGCGATAAGCAACTACCGCATAAAAC
>JAJAYT010000371.1 GCA_026786085.1 Microcoleus sp. CAN_BIN18
ATTTTTGACCACAAAAAAATTTGATATATAAAAAAAATCTATGTTTTTGTCTGCGGAAGTTTCGCCCCAATAAATTTCCCCCTAAAACCGCCCCCACTACAAACCTTTTGAAATTAACGAAATCAGATGCTGGGAAATCTGCCACGTGCTTAATGTTCATTGAGTTAAAATAATGTCAACTATTCCCAAAAATGCTTATGTTTCCTAAATATCCCGTGCCTCAAACAGAACCGCCCCGATCGCCCAAAGAAACGCTCCCCACGATGTATGATCTACCTAGCGAAAATGCGGAGGAACCTGGTTTGCCCGACGAATTCCACGGCTTGCAGCCGCAGTTGCTGAGCTATACCTTCCGCCCTTCCAGATATTCGGCTTCCCAAATATTTAGCGGGGCTGACATGAATCTTTACTACGACTCGCGTCACCCGCTTTGGTACAAGCGCCCGGATTGGTTTGGAGTTGTGGGAGTTTCCCGATTGTATGATGAAGTCGATATGCGGCTGAGTTATGTTGTTTGGCAAGAGAGTGTCAATCCTTTTGTGATTGTAGAATTGCTCTCGCCGGGAACAGAAAAGGAAGATTTGAAAGACGATCGGGAAAATGTACCGCCAGCATCCGCAGGCGTAGCGGATAATGGTCAAATAAGTCAGGAACAGAGTCAGGAAAAACCGCTCAGAAAATGGGAGGTTTACGAGCAAGTTTTGCGGATTCCTTATTATGTTGTTTTCAGCCGCTACACTAATCGATTGAGAGCTTTTAAATTGGATGGAGCTCGCTATGAAGAATTAGAACTTTCAGACTCGCGTCTGTGGATGCCTGAGATTGATTTAGGCTTGGGTTTGTGGCAAGGAGATTATCTGGGAGTCGATCGACTGTGGCTACGCTGGTATGATTCTGAAGGCAATTGGATTTCCACTCCAGAGGAGCGTGCTGAACACGAACAACACCGTGCAAACCAAGAACAACAGCGTGCTGAACTTGCCGAAACTCGCTTAGCATCTTTGATGCAAAGACTGCGGGAATCTGGCATCGATCCCGATCGATTCTTGAACAGTTAATGGTGATTTTTTTTTAAAGACTTACGCACTAAGGAATGAAAATTTAATAACTTACAATTTTTCTGCTTCTTGTGGGATGGGCGGGACGCCCACCCCACAAACTTGTGTAAATTATTTAATTCGCGATCCTAAGAACCAAGAAACCGGGGTTTTTACCTAAATTAAGCGTTTAAAGCCCGTATATTTTCGTTGAAAAACCGGGTTTCTGGCCAACCGTGCGTAAGTCTTATTCACTTTACAACAGACTCTCACTGTAGTAAAATCAATACTCAAATGCGAATTTGAGTATCTAAAGTGAAAAAACTGTTATCATTTCTGGTAATTCCAGCGATTATGGCTTCTACCTCTTTTGCAAGTTATGTTCCACCCAGCTACGTGCTGCGAGTAGAAACTGTAAAACTCGGACTGCTGCGGATAACGAATACTTCAACTAAGCCGATTTATGTCAAAACCTTTGTCCTCCGCGACCACAAAGTCAACGAATTAGGCAAGCGAACCGGAGAAATTCAAAAAATCTCAGTGGGCGTAAATGCAGCGATCGATCCAGGGCAAAGTGTACTAGAATCAATTGACGAGCATCCATATCGGACAACCGCAAATACTGAGCTTGTGCAGTGGAGCGATCGACGCAAAGTTCACCGACAAGGATTCCTGATCTGTTTTCTTAACGACTTCCATCACAATGTCTACGTAAGTTCTAAAGGACAGATGCCCTGTCCCAAATAATTTTAATCAGAAATGTCTATAATGTGTTTTAGCATCTACTCGCTAAACTGCAATTTATGGAACCTTTAACAACAGAACGCTGTGCCGCCTGCCGCCAAAACTCCCCCCGCGTCACAGCTTACGAAATTGTCCAACTAAAACCTCAAATTCCCGATTGGAATTTAATTGAAAAAAATGGGATTCCTCAGTTAGAACGCACTTACAAATTCCCGGATTTCAAAAGTGCGATCGCCTTTACAAACAGCGTCGGTGAAGTAGCAGAAACCGAAGGGCATCACCCCGCACTGTTAACCGAGTGGGGAAAAGTTACCGTTAGTTGGTGGACTCACGCGATTTCGGGACTGCACCGCAATGATTTTATTATGGCGGCAAAAACAGATGCGCTCGCCAATCAATTACCAACCTAAAATCAGACTTATCGGCTGATGGGAGTCTAAGAAATCACAACTCCAGGCATCGGTAAATGCGGTTGATTTGTATTCAAAAATTCCAGATTTAGCCGATAGCCAACATTCCGCACTGTTTGAATCAGACTCGGCTGTCGCGGATCGATTTCGATTTTTTTACGCAGAGACAGTACGTGAGTGTCGATCGTGCGCGGGTTGTCGATCGCATCAGGCCAAGCTCTGCGCAGCAAGTCCGATCGAGATAATGGCACTCCTCCAGCTTGAGCCAGCACGTACAGTAGGCTGAATTCCTGGGGAGTCAACTCAATGTGTGCCTCGTACAAACGCACTCGACGCTGCACCAAATCTATTTTTAGCAGTCCGCACTCCAGCGTCGCCGGCGGTATCATCGTGCGGTTGCGACGCATCAGAGCCTCCACCCTGGCCATAAATTCTTGCATCCCAAACGGTTTAGTCAGGTAATCGTCGGCGCCCGACTTCAAACCTTCAACAATATCGGCTTCCGAATTCCGCGCCGACAGCATCAAAATCAGCGATTGCTGCTGCTGTTGTAGCCAGCGGCAAAATTCCAAACCGTCCCCATCTGGCAATTGAGCATCCAAAATGACTAGGGTTGGCTGGCGGCTGAAAAATACTTCCCTAGCATGACTAATATCCGCTGACTGGTGTACCCAGTGACCGACTTGCTGTAGATGCCAGCCCAAGAGCGATCGCAGGTGCGGATTCCCTTCAACAATTGAAATACTTGCAGATCCCACAACGGCGAGCTTCCTTATCACTAATGGCTACCAGGTTAACAGACCTTTTGTCAAGGTTTTGTAACCATCGTTACTCAAGCCCTAGCTACACTTAAAGCTCCGAACAAACTGAGGGTACTAATTTTAAAGATTTGGTCAAGTTGCGATCGTCAGACCGGAGAAAGGTTAAATCATTCTGGCGGTGAGCTTACAATGAAAATAAGACAGTCTACAGCCGATCGACCCCATGCCCCAACCGGCTGCCAAAACAGAACCCCCCGACCCAGCCCCCAGTCCCAGGAGGTTGACAAATCGCGCAACAGACACTAAAATTCCTCCAACCGTTCGCTCGGTAGCCGGAACACACACCCACTTTGACCGCAAAATTCAGCAACATCCCGACTCAATCAAACGCACGGCGAATTATCTAGGTGCGCGCAAAAAGTCGAGCCACTGCATTGCAGCGAGTGAAATTTTTTATGGAGGGTAGCCTGTTGAGCAGGGTAAAAACTTTATATTTAGAAATAGCCGAACGCTGAGCAACTCAGCATCGATCGAGGCATTTTCTAAATCCCGCCGTCATTATACACACCACAAAGGATTTCCAACTCACACCATGCTACAAGACACCCAAACAATTCGGCATTACCAAAAACTGACCGACGCCCTCGTCGAAATGTGGAATAGAGGTTATCGATTCGATGACTTGCGACTTTACTTAGACGGCTATTTAGCAGCCCTGCGCCATACAAATGGTTTAGAACCATACTTGATTCATAGATTAGAGGAAGAAGCGGCGCGTTACATTCACGACTCTTCTAATTTTGAAATGCCCCAGACACAGACACAAACTGAAGCAGACTACTATTAATGCCAAATTTCGTTTAATAAACCCGCTAGGTTTGTAGTGAGGACTTCAGTCCTCTCTTGACGCTTTTAAGGAATAAGGACTCTTCGTCCTTACTACAAACAACCTTGATTTTTGGTAATTAATCGGATACGGTATAAAAGTCAGGAAGTTGCAAGCTGTAGCTACAAAACTGGTATTTAGTAGGGCGGGGCTGTGTCCGCCCTACTGTTGTTAAAATTAGAAGTTTGGAAAAGTTTTGAGTTCCGAACTAAGAATTATTTAAGTCTTTAACTCACAATTTTAAACTCAAAACTCAAAACTCAAAACTTTCTTTTTTGTTGCCCTTGCTTTTATTTCAATACAGTTCAGTTAACAAAGTAATTGCTCGCCTGCGTATCTCACTTAATTGAGAAGCGTCATAGTCTTTACGATTGCTTCACTAAGAGTTCGCAATGACAGTAGCGCGTTAACTGAACTGGATTGGCGTTTATTTAAGAAGCCAAAGCGACTTCTACAACTTCTTGCAATTCGCCCTTTTGATACATCTCGATCAGAATATCCGAGCCGCCAAGAAACTCGCCATTGACATAAACTTGGGGAATTGTCGGCCAATTGGAATACTCTTTAACGCCTTGACGAATTTCCTGGTCTGCCAAAACATCAACAGTTTCGTAAGGCACTCCCAAAGTGTTGAGAATTTGCACCACAGTATTAGAAAAACCGCACTGGGGCATTAACTTATTGCCCTTCATGAACACCATGATTTTGTTTTGCTTAACCAATTCGTCGATTCTTTCATGTGCTGTAGTCATGGTAGCTCCTAATATTGTTTGAAATTTTTTAGACGTTGACTGAGGTAGAAACCGGGTTTTTGGAGAAAATCTCTCGTTATAGTCATAGATTCCGATCAAAAACCCGGTTTTTTTGGTTCCTAAACGTTGACTGAGGCAGAAACCGGGTTTTTGGAGAAAATCTCTCGTTATAGTCATAGATTCCGATCAAAAACCCGGTTTCTTTGGTTTCTGTGCGCAAGTGCAGCAGTTGACTGAACAGTTAGGCAACTTGATTTTTCGCTTCCCATTCTGCAGGAGTTAAGGTTTCCAAGGCCAAAGCGTGGATAGCTTCACTAGCCATTGCCTGTTTGAGAGCGCCGTAAACCAGTTGGTGCTGCTGTACTCGGCTTTTGCCTTCAAAGGCGGCAGAGACTACTCTCACTTGATAGTGGTCGCCGCCACCGTTCAAATCGTCAATTTTTAGCTTAGCGTCTGGTAATCCAGTCTGAATCATTTCTGCTACTTGAGACGGTGTAACCATTAGTTTCTGTGATAAACGGGTGTAATTTAGATTTTAGTGGAACTATTTGTTAGTAGACGAGCGCGGCCCAGGACTGGGGGCTGGGCCCGATCGAGGAAAAGGAGTATCCACAAACCCCAACTCCAGTAACTGCTGGTAAGCTTTTTTGCCCAATTCGCGAGTTGGCTGTTGCGATCGAATAATCTGAATCAGCAGTGGGACTGCGAGTTCCGGCTTATTTTGTGCCCGGTGTACCAACGCCAGCCGATAGGTAGCTTCGTCGCGCATTTGGGCTGTTTCTACAGCTTTGGTGCGGTTGCTATCAGCTAAGCGGATGTCAATTCCCGCAAAACTGCTTCCTAGTTGTTGGTAGAAGTTGGACAGTTGATTAAAAATTTGGCGGGATTCTTGGAGCTTTTGAGCGGCGACAGTGTAATTTTGATTGGAAATAGCACCACTTGCTTCTGTCATCAAACGCTGACCTCCCTGGATGCTCAGCAGGCTGTTATCTTGCGTCGTCACAGGGCGGAGATTGTTGGGATCTGTGGGGTCGTCGGCAGGTTCGACTTGCGGGCGGTTCTCTGACCCTGAAGGTTGTTGTGCGTGGGCTTGAAGCGGTTGCAATAGGGTCAAAGCTGCGATCGCCCCGATCGTCATCCGGGCAGTGAAGCGAAGCCAGCAAACAGTTCCAGAGTATACCATGAAATTACTTTGCGCCTCGGCGCCGTGAAAAATAATATTTAGCTTGAGCAGATCTTACCATTGGCGATCGCAACGGGCTAAGTATAAACCAAATTTGTCTAAATGTCAAAGTTAATCAAAATCGCGGCGATCGGAATCCGGGCGACTGGAAAGAGACTGTTGGTGAATTCGCGAAGGATGTTATATAGCCGAGTCTCAGAAA
>JAJAYT010000372.1 GCA_026786085.1 Microcoleus sp. CAN_BIN18
ATCAATGACTGCTCCGACTCAGACTTAGTTGCAGAGTGCCTAAAGGGCGATCGCACTTGCTTTCGTCACCTTTATCAACGCTACCAACACAAAGTCAGGTCAACCCTTTACCAACTCTGCGGTTCACCACTTCTAGACGACTTAACGCAAGAAGTATTCCTGCGAGTCTGGAAAGGATTACCCAAACTCAAGCAACAGGAAAACTTTTCTACTTGGCTGTATCGCATCACTTGGAATGTGGCATCCGACCAAAGACAAGCATTTGCTAAACAGCATTCTTTTGACTCCCAACTCAAAAATCAAGAAACAATAGATCGGGTTATTCTCAAAGATAACACATCAGACTTGATGCAGTTGCACTATCAAGATTTAGTGCAGCGGGGACTGGAGCAATTGAGCTTTGAACACCGCAGTGTTTTGGTGCTGCATGACTTAGAAGACATCCCACAAAAAGAAGTAGCCCAAATTTTAGGACTGCCAGCGGGAACTGTCAAATCTCGCGTATTTTATGCCCGAAATTCCGTGCGGCAATTTTTGCAAAAACAGGGGGTTGATGAACTATGAAGGACGGAAAAAGTGACGAAAAATTAGTTATTTTTTTAAAGCAATATCGCCCAAATGTTCCGGAATCTGCCCCAGATTTTGAGCTAAAACTTTTAGCAGCAATAGACAGGAATGAGGCGACGGTAGAGTTAAATCATCTAGGAGAAGCGCGATCGATCGCATCTACTAAAAATTCAAAAATCCTCCGTTTTCCCAAATGGGCTTTTCCTAGTGCGATCGCTGCAAGTCTGCTAGTTTTTGGATCAGGCTATCGCGTCCTAGTTACCGCACAACATCAGAAGGATGAGGCGGCACACCTAGAAGCATTTCTTGTCAATAACTGGGAGGCTGTATTGAAGGAGCCTCCAGCGGAAAACTTGCTGGAACGCTCGCCAACTGACTTGTTTAATTACGCTGTTACTCCTGACAGCGAACCGCCAACAAATTAACTAATCTCAAAGAGGTAATTTTCATGTCAATCCGCCGAATTTCTGCAATAGCAGTTTTAATGTTAACTCTGGGTACTAAAGCCGCTGCAACAGCCGTTCCCAGCCCCGCCCAACCGGAAACAATTGCCCAAAACCAGCGTCCCAATCGACCTGCTGGTAACAAAGGCGGGCTGTTCGATAAACTAAATTTAAGCGCCGATCAAAAGCAAAAAATGCAGGGTGTTCGCGATCGCTACAAAGAGCAAGTTTCCCAGCGAATGCAAGCAGTCCGTCAAGCCAGACAAGAATTGGAAACGATGATGTCGAGTTCGACGGCAAATGCCAGCCAAATGCGCGAAAAACATCGCCAAATTATGGGATTGAGACAACAGTTAGAAGAGGTGCAATTTGAAAGTACGCTGTCAATGAGAGAAGTGCTGACCTCAGAACAGCGCAGCCAATTATCTCAACTAATGCAGCAGCGCAGGGAATCTGCTAAAACTCGGAAGCAAAACAGCCCAAAAGCGCAGTAAGATACGAGTAGTTTTGAGTGAGTCGTAGGGTGCGCAATGCGCACTGAATTAATTGTAGATAGGACGGCGGTTGAAACCGCTAAGCGAGTGAAACTTTCCTCCGAACAAGGAAGGGTGTAAAGAAAATCACATAATTTTCACCACCCACTCTTCAACCCACGGAGGTGGGTTTTGTCTGTGTAGACGCGGCTTCAACCGCCCATTTTTCCGACTCTTCAACCCACGGAGGTGGGTTTTGTCTGTGTAGAAGCGGTTTCAACCGCCCATTTTTCTCTTCAACCCACGGAGGTGGGTTTTGTCTGTGTAGACGCGGTTTCAACCAGTTTTCTAATTTAAGTTAAAATAATTAGTTGGTAAATTTCATAAAATTTTCTGGATGAATCTACAAAACGATTCTAGTTACATTTATTTACACGGATTTGCTTCAAGTCCCGATTCAGCTAAGGCTAAATATTTCCGATCGCACTTTTCTTCTCTAGGAATCGATCTCAAAACTCCCGATCTCAATCAAAACGATTTTTCGGGCCTCACCCTCACCCGCCAGTTGCAGCAAATAGAAACAGAATTTTTCCAAACCGAATCCTCCGAATCGGTAGAAAAGGTAAAAAATGTAGGGGAAGTTACAATAATTGGGTCAAGTTTTGGCGGCCTGACTGCGGCTTGGCTGGCCCAGCGACAATTGTCAGTAAAGCAGATAGTTTTGTTAGCACCGGCTTTTCAATTTCTCTCCCACTGGCTGCCGCTGTTGGGACAACAACAGTTAGAAAAGTGGCAGTCTGAAAACTATTTGCCCGTTTACCACTATGGCGAACAGCGCTATTTGCCGTTGAATTATCAGTTTGTGGCAGATATGGCTCAATATCCTGAAGAAAAATTAATGCGGTCAGTCCCTACGTTAATTCTGCACGGCAAGCATGATACAATCATACCGATTCAAGCTAGCAGAAGTTTTGCCGCTGACCGTCCCTGGGTGCAATTAATCGAATTAGAAGACGATCATTCTTTGGGAAATGTCCTAGGGGAAATTTGGGAAGCGATGCAAAAGTTTTGCCAATTCAAAAATTAAAATTTGACCAACTTGCAAGTCTCAACAATCAAATGACTGAACAAGATAAATCGACTCGCACCTTAGCCGTTGACATTGGCGGAAGTGGCATCAAAGTTATGGTTTTGGACGCTGAAGGTCAACCCCAAACGGAACGCAGCCGTTTAGAAACGCCTCAACCACCGAAGCCGGAACCGATACTAGAGGCGATCGCCTCTTTAGCCAGCGGACAAGGCGAATTTGACCGAGTATCCCTGGGTTTTCCCGGCGTTGTCTGTCGCGGGATCATCAAAACAGCAGTTAATTTAGATCCGTCTTGGATCGATTTTGACCTAGCAACTACCCTGAAAGATCGCTTGGGAAAACCTGTGCGAGTGGCGAATGATGCCGACATTCAAGGATTGGGCTCGATCGCTGGGACGGGCGTAGAATTAGTAATTACCCTCGGCACCGGTTTCGGTTCTTCCTTATTTGTCGATGGTATCTTAGTACCTAATTTGGAAATGGGACATCACTCGTTTCGGAAAGGCGAAACTTACGAACAGCAATTAGGGCGTTTAGCCTTAGATACCATCGGTGCCAAAAGATGGAATCGCCGTCTAGAAAAAGCGATCATCTCGCTGCAAAGTTTGTTTAGTTTGGATTATTTATACCTCGGCGGCGGTAATACTAAAAAAATTGTTTTTGAATTGCCACGCCAGGTTAAAATAGTGCCGAACGTCAGCGGTTTATTAGGCGGAATTGCTTTGTGGCGCGATTGAAATAGTCATTAGTCATTAGTCATCAGTTATTTATTTGTTTGTGAGAATGAAGAATTTACCAACTAGATATTAGAGACTAATGACTAATAACTCTAATAGTGTCAAACCAAATCGTAATTACATCATCTACAATCTCAGACATAAAATCATACCATGCTACCTTTTATCCGCCAAGACTTAGCCGAACTTGCCGCCTACACTCCCCATCCGGGCGGCGCATCAGGAGAATCAGTCCACTCGGAAACTGTACTCGATCGCCTAGACACCAATGAATGCCCTTATGATTTGCCAGAGGAATTAAAACAAAAGCTAGCTTGGACTTACCAGCAGTTAATTGAGACAAATCGCTATCCCGACGGAGGCCACGCAGCACTCAAACAGGCGATCGCCCAATACGTCAACGAATCATCTCAAAATATCTGCCCAGAGGGCGTTACACAGCCAAAAACCGCCATTACAGCCGACAATATTTCTGTCGGCAACGGTTCCGACGAACTAATTAGATCGCTCTTAATTGCCACTTGCTTGGGCGGCACGGGCTCAATTTTCGTCGCCAATCCCACCTTTTCCATGTATGGAATTACCGCCAAAACCCTCGGCATTCCCGTTGTCAGTGTTGCGCGAAAAGAAGATAATTTTGAAATCGACATTAATGCGGCTAAAAGGGCGATCGCCCAAAATCAAAATCCCCCCGTGCGCGTCGTCTTTGTCGTCCATCCCAATTCCCCCACAGCCAATGCTTTAACAACCAATGAAATAGAATGGTTGTCAAATTTGCCCGAAGATATTTTAGTAGTAATTGACGAAGCCTATTTTGAATTCAGCCAAAATACCTTAGCAGACAGATTGCACCAACACCCGAATTGGATAATTTTGCGAACATTTTCCAAAGCATTTCGACTAGCATCAATGAGAGTCGGATATGCGATCGCCCATCCCGAACTCACAGCCACCTTAGAAAAAATTCGCCTCCCCTACAACCTCCCCAGTTTCTCGCAAACCGCCGCCGAATTTGCCCTAGCGCAACGGCAGTTATTGCTAGCAGTAATTCCCGAAATCATCGCCGAAAGAGCCAAATTAATTGCAGCGCTAACTCAGTATCAAAAATTGCAAGTTTGGCCAAGTGCGGCGAACTTCGTTTATCTGCGGGTGAAATCGGCTGAGGGCGAATCGGCAGAAAAGGCACACCAACAAATCATGCAGCAGCTAAAAGCTCAAGGTACTTTAATTCGCCACACAGGCGGAGGTTTGCGAATTACCGTGGGTACTCCCGACGAAAATCAGCGAACTTGCGATCGAATTGGAGAAATTTTAACTTGACAAAATGGATTAAAAATGGTATAAGTTGTAGCGAATTACTATGCCATTTTTAACGATCGATCTGCCGCGCCGCGCGAATAGTTTGCGGAAATACACCGACTAAAAGCGCCAAAGCTCGATCGGGAATTTGTGCCACTGTTTCCCCATCAAAATATTGTTCAAACTGAGTTAAAATCATTTGTGCCCGTTCCAAAGCTACAGGCTTTCGCGTTAACTGTTCCGTTAACCGCACCCAATGCCGCCGAATTTCAAAAGCTTTCTGTTTTTCTTCGGGAGATTGAGGACAAACCAAACAAAAATCCCCCACCGGAATCGCCCGCACAGAGTCAACATCAAAAGCACCGCCAACCGCAGCCCCCGGCCCGGCAAACTCTGCGTGAAAGTGTTTAATCAAAATTAGACCGTTCCGGCGACGGCAATCTACCATCAACAGCTTGCCGCTATTGATTTCTGCGAGAATGTCAGAGTGGTTGGTGTACTCAGTCAAATCTGTGCCAAGGTTTCGATGTCGCAAGTCCGAGTGTGCACCAAGGCCGGCGCGGAGAATACCGCTAGAGTTAAAATCAGAGCTGGATGAAATCTCAAATCTGCGATACTCCAGCGATCGATCGCGATTATTCATTTAAACTTACACACAATATTGTCACAAGGTGGTAGCTTGAGCGCGATCGAATATCAAATGCAGGTAGAACAAGTAGTAGACACCCTGAAAGCGGATCTCCCGACGCTTTTTGAGAAAGACATCTCCTACGACATCTACACAAAAGCCATCTATTTTCAAGATCCAGTCAACAAATTTAAAGGAAAAATCAACTATCGCATTATCTTTTGGACTTTGCGATTTCACGGGCAGCTATTTTTTAGCGAGATTTACTTTGACCTGCACGACGTAAGTCAGACAGCCCCTGATACTATTGTGGCAAATTGGACTGTGCGCGGCACACTGCGCGTACCCTGGAAAGCTCAGATTTTCTTTAATGGCTATTCTACATACAAAATGGATAAAGAGGGCTTAATTTACCAACATATCGACACTTGGGACAGAAATCCCGGAGAAATTTTAAAGCAGTTTTTCCGTAAGGGCAGCGTTGTCTTCAAATAGTAGCAGGGGACTGCACATAAACCGTAGGATTTTCCATCGTAAACACAATACCGTGGACTGAAAGGGATTTAGCAATTTCAGCACTTGCTAACTCTAGTAGGCGTTTACGCACCTCGATCGCATTATCCTGAGAGCCTAAAATTGCCAAACTCACCCTTAATCTTTTTCCCGATCCATCGGCGAGAGCAATATTTGTGCTGTTAGGATCGATTCCTGATAGGAAAGCAATTTTTTCCATGATAGCTTGCTGCACTAGGGCATATTCTCGTTCTCCTAAAGCACTTGCAAAGTCCATATACAGTAACACCATAATTTTTTTTGCAAGAGTAACGTTTTCAATTTCGACACTGACTAAGATAGAATTGGGCATCACAATAATTGTACCCGTACCGAGGGAACGAATTTTTGTCGACCGCAAGCCAATACTTTCTACTTTCCCCAACTCTCCAGCGGGTAGACGGATATAGTCACCAGTAACAAAAGGACGATCTAAATACAATACTAAAGTAGCAATGAGTTGTTCGAGAATTTTTTGAGCTGCAAAGGCGACAGCTAAACCAACTAACCCCAAACTAGCAACCAAACCAATCAAGTCAAAGTTTACGCTGCGGGCAAATGTCACCAGTGCTACAATCAAGATAAAGATATTCAACACAGTCTCAAATACTAAAATTGCATCATCGCTACTGGGATTAAATTTCCCCCCAAACTTCAATCCATAGGTACGCAGGTAGCGGCTAGTAAGTTTTGTGGATAACCAATACAGACATCCAACTACAACTAGATTTGCGATCGGTTTGAGCAGCCCATACACAACTGGTACTAATGTTTCGAGTAAGTTCAGAGACCAACTGATACAAATACAGAGGACTGAAAATTGCACAAGGCGATCGCTGGGTTGAATAATTGCCAGATAAATATTTTCTGCTGATTGGATATCTAGCTTTTTGATGGCAAATCTCAGTAAGGCTGGAGCGTAATGACTAAATACAAAAGACCCTCCTAATGCTCCCAAAAATATTAGCCACTGGGGCTCAGAAAATGGGGAAAAAATCTGATAGCGAATACTTCGCAATACCGGGAACCATTCCGAACTCATTAGGACGATCGCTAACCAGGCAAAACTAAAAAAAAGCTTTGTAAAAATACCAGTTTCCCACTTAGCTATTTTGGCGACAATTATCAACAAAAACCGCAATATTATAATAATTCCTATGCCAATTAAAATCCACAAACTTCGCTGCAAAATGTATTGTGAAGTTCGTTCTTTTTTAGCCTTAGCGACCGCCATTTCTAGAATATTTTCCCATTGCTTAGCTTGTTGAGATAAAGAAAAGTTTGGTAAAACATCGTTGGCTGTAACTGTCAACAGGTAATTGTTGTTTAAAGAAATTGAAGTAGCGCTTGTATTAGGAGCGTTACGCACATCGAACTTTATGACTTTCTCATTAGAAATCGCATCAGCTAACAAATTATTGGCAAATTGGGTACGATCTAATGCTGAAAACCGATCGACAGGTTGCAAATAAAATAGCGGAATGCCATCAACTACTACAGAAGAACGAGGGCCGTCAGCACTTAAAGCAAAACTCATCGGAAAAGTCGCCAAAAACAAAGCCATTGCAAATAAGAATATCTGCTTCATTGGTCGCTTAAATAGGAATTGGAGCATCCACATAAATCGTTGGTTGGTTAATGGTGAAAGAAATATTATGTTTTTGGAGTTGTTTGGTGATTTGTTGGGTAGATAGATCCAGCAATTGCCGCCTCAAGTCCATAGATAATTCATTAGAACCCAAAATGAAAAAAGAAATTTGGGCTTGGTTGTTACTGAAGGAAACCTCCGTGCTGCGCCAGTCTAAACCAAAAATGTCCATCGTGCTTTCCATCACGGTTTGGCGGATTAGTGCTTGCTCCTGAGCAGATACCTGTTCGGGAAACTCTAGCATCATAATCGACATGACTTTCTTGGCGCTGGTATAGTTCTCTATGGTAACTTCTGTCAGCGAATTATTAGGAATAACGGTGAGAGTACCTTTACCAGAGGTACGAATTTTTGTTGACCTTAAACCAATACTTTCTACTCGTCCGAAAGTGCCTTGTTTTCCCATAGGCCCGTCGGATAAACCAATATAGTCTCCAACTTGAAAAGGGCGATCGAGAGTTAATACAATTCCTCCTAAAAATTGTTCTAACGTCTTCTGAGCAGCAAAGGCAATAGCAACACCTCCAATCCCCAAGCTAGCAAGTAGGCCTCCAGCATTAATATTATGGCTAATGCAAAATAATAAAATTATTATTACAGCGATCGCAAAGTCTCCCAGATAGCGAATTAAAAAGATAGACTCGCCTCTTACTTTAGGGTTGGAGTCAAAGGTTGCGCCTAAAATTGTGCTATTAAAAATTTCTCGAAATAAACTTGACACTAGCCAACCGGCAGAGCAAGTGATGCCCGCACTCAAACAAAACTCCATCAATTTTAGCCATTGAGTGTGAGGGATTACAACTAACATGACTTCCATCGCCGACAGAGTTAATAATATTAAAATGAGGTTTCTAGAGGCAAGCAATACACCAATATAAGTTTTTGTCAATAAGCTTGGGGCAAACCAAGTTAAGATTAATCTCAAGGTTGGGATCGCTACCATTCCAGCTAATATTCCTATGCCTCCGGCTAAAAAAATTAGGATAATTTGCAGGAAGCGATCGCCATTATCTAAAGGCAGTTGTGTGGCAATAAAGAAGACATTGATTGTTTTTGTCATTACCAAATAAACCCTATTAAATTCTATCATCTGCGGTCTTAGTGATAATAATTCGATTGATAATCCACCCTGCTTTTAAGCGGAATAGCAGGTAAAAATTGTTCTTTTAGCCTAAGTTATTTATAGTTCAATACAGTTTACTTAACAATTTGTATTCCCCGGATATCCCCCTCGCATCCCCGGATAGTCGGGGAGTAGGGGTTGACTTTAAGAGCTTTCTTGTCCCACCCCCTACTCCCCTTTTTAAGGGGTGTGCCAGGGATATCTGTCTGAAGTGAACCGTATTGCTTTATAGTTTTTATTCCATTTTTTCAACTCCCAAAAAGAGAGACAGTTCTTGATTTAATCTACCCGATCGCACAAACTCAGCATAGGTGTCAGCCTCGATCGCCAGCAACTCCGCTCGAATTTGCTCAGCAATAAACGTGCTGAGATCGGGATATTCATCTTGAAGCCGATCGACCTCCGCCTCAATCCTCATGAGTTCCCCCTTAACCAGCGATTCTTGATACTCATAAAACTCCCGATCGACCCCCGGCTGTTCCTCCATCTCACCCAACCGTTGCAACACCCTACCCAAGGCCGCCCGACGCGCGATCGCCTCCAAATACTCCGCGCGCATCGGCCCATCCCCCAGCAGATCCAGTTTTTCCAGAACAGGCTGAATAGTCAGTCCCTGCACCAATAAAGTAAACAGCACCGTCCCAAAAACCGTCGCAATCACCACTTCCCGGCCCGGCAAACCTTCAGGCACGCTCAAAGCCAAAGCCACCGACACCGCACCCCGCAGCCCTCCCCACCACAGCACCGTTTGATCGGGCAGCGGAATGGACGACCCCGCAAAACGGTTACTGAGACTTCCCAATCCGTAAACCGCGATCGCCCGCGTTACAATCACCGCCACAATCGTCACCGCGATCTCATCCAAATTTTCGGCCAAACTCCCAAACCGAATCTGATCGCCAATCAGCAAAAACACAATCGAATTCACAAAAAAGGCTAAAAATTCCCAAAACTCAGTCACAATAATCCGAGTGCGAGGATTCATCCCGATGCGAGAGCCAAAATTGCCCAAAATTAGCCCCGTCGTGACGACTCCAATCACCCCCGATCCGCCCAAATCCTCCGCAATCAAATAAGTACCGTAGGCCGAAACCAACGTCAGAGACTGCTCCACCAGAGGCAAATCGAACCGCTGCGTCAGATAAGAAATCGCAAACCCGATCAGCCCGCCAACCCCCAGCCCAATCCCCACCACCGTTATAAACTCCAGCAAAAAACGCCCCGGCGATAAATTAGCACTTACCTGACCAAAAGCAGCCACAAAACCAAACGCCACAACCGC
>JAJAYT010000373.1 GCA_026786085.1 Microcoleus sp. CAN_BIN18
CCCTACATATACTTAAGGTACAACCCATAGTCCGCCAATGATTGAAACCCCTGCCTCAAAGCAAACAGTCCTCGCGATGGGTGCTTGCACAAAAAAAAAGAGTTGAGATTTTGGGGAAAATCTCAACTCTTTTAGTGACTAACTCGCTAAGTATTCTCGGACTTGAGATTGGCGGCGTCGCAGGTGGGCGAGGGCTTGATGTTCTAGCTGCCGCACCCGTTCGCGGCTGAGATTTAGCCGTTCTCAGACTTTTGCCAGAGACATTTCGGTGCCGTCTTCCAAACCGAAGCGCAGAACAATCACATCTCGTTGCTGCGGGGTAAGTTCTGAGATCAAAGTATTCAGGTCTTGCCGCAACAATTCCGAAGTAATGTAGTTGTCTGGAGATGCTGTTTCGTCTTCTAAGAGTTCTTGCAGTTCGGTATCTTGGTTGTCTCCTACGCGCAAGTCCAAAGAAACTGGATGTCTTGCCATCAGCAGGTATTCCCTAATTTGGGAAGGTTGCAGTTCTAGGGCGGTGGCAATTTCTGCTGGGGAGGGAGAACGGCCCAACTGCTGGGTGAGTTCCCGCTGCACTTTTTTGATTTTATTGAGTTTTTCGGTGATGTGAATTGGCAATCGAATGGTGCGGGCGTGTTGAGCGATCGCGCGAGTGATTGCTTGCCGAATCCACCAGTACGCATAGGTAGAAAATTTGTATCCCCGCATCGGGTCAAATTTTTCGACTCCTCGTTCCAAACCGAGAGTGCCTTCTTGAATTAAATCCAAGAATTCCATATTGCGTTTCTGATATTTTTTGGCGATCGCAACTACTAGGCGCAAATTCGCTTCAATCATTTTTTTCTTGGCGCGCCGTCCTATTTGCAAGATCCGGTTTAGTTCGGCTTCCGTCAACTCCATTTCGGCAGCCCACTCTTGGTTCGTCAGATCCCGCTGCCATTCTTTAGCAAGTGCTTGTTTTGCTTCGATTAATTTCATCATTTGCTGTACCTGCTTCCCGAAAATAATCTCTTCTTCTCGGGTTAGCAGAGGTACTCGACCGATCTCGTGCAGATAGGTACGAACCGTATCCGTTGAGGAGTATGGCCGACTACTCGTGCGATCGGCTTTCACTGTTTTGGTTTTGGCGGTTGTAGTGGACATGGGTGAGTTTTGCACTCCTTGTAACAACAGATAAAAAGTTGGTGATACCCTTTCCCACTGGTAAAAGTGGGATAAAGACTGCGACAGGGGGGATATTTCCCCTTCTGTTTATCGGTAACGATCGGTAGAAGCTTGTGGTTTGGGATTACTTTTGTGCTGGATTTTTCAGTAATCCCCGTCGATTTTCGGTAACTCCCTAGCTTTAACGGCTAGTTCAAGGCGAAGTGAAATTAAGTTTACTTTTCTCAATATTATTCCCAATTTTGAGGATCGTAAAGGGTAAAAACCTCTGTCTTAAGGTCAAGATTCTACATTTTTCCTTAAGGTTTCAAATTCCCTGCTGGTTTTAACTGCAACTCAACTTCACAATACTCATGCAAACAGACTCATGCAATTCGAGAACTTTTTTTGCTCTCTGTTCCATCATGGCTTGAATTTTTCTCACTGGCTAGATGCTGCGATGCGAGATAACCGAACCCGATCGCCCTATTCGCTGCAACTTACGGTTTAAAATATTTATTGACATTTTTATTTAAATATGCTATTCAAATTTTGCTGTAAGTAAGTAAATGTGTGTAAAAGCTGGCTGTTGGGCATTGAAATTGTAAATTTAAATGCCGTATTCCCCACTAGCAAAAATCCTCTACCCCTCTCCCTCTGTCCCCCTCTCCCCCTCTCCCCCTCGAACATAACAGACAATTCCAGAGGGCGATCGAATCTTAAAAACTGGCTGTGAACGCGCCAGCCCTAATTGTTTTGCCTCAATGGAATTTCAACGCAAAACTCCGCCCCGGAACCGGGTACACCAATAGCGCGAATCAACCCCTGATGTTTCAAAACAACAATCTGGTAACTGATTGAGAGCCCTAACCCCGTACCCTGACCTACAGGTTTTGTGGTAAAAAACGGGTCAAACATTCGATCGCTCACAAGAGTGCCAAATCCCGGCCCGTTATCGGCAATTAGCACTCTGGCGCGATCGCCCGCCTGCAAAAGTTCCGTGCGAATCCGAATCCTACCGCCCTCACGGGCGCCCATATCTAAAGCATCTACTGCATTGCCAAGCAGATTGAGAAACACCTGATTGAGTTGTCCTGGATAACATTCTATAAGTGGCAGTTCGCCATATTCTTTAATCACTTCAATTTCCGGCCGGCCATTATTTCCTGTGAGCCGATTTTGCAGTATTAGCAGCGTACTATCTAGCCCTTCGTGGATATTGACAAACTTCATTTCCGCTTCATCTAGGCGAGAAAAATTACGCAGCGACACCACGATATTGCGAATCCGGTCAGCGCCCACCCGCATGGAAGAGCAAAGTTTAGGCAAGTCTTGATCTAAAAATTCAAATTCAATTTCATCTCTATAAGCGAGAATTTCCGGTTCCGGATCGGGATTGTATTTTTGATAGAGTTCTATCAGTTTCAGCAACTGTTGAATGTTGTCGCGGGCGCAGTCGAGGTTGCCTAGAATAAAATTGACGGGATTGTTGATTTCATGAGCTACACCCGCGACAAGTTCACCGAGGCTCGACATTTTGGCGCTTTGGATCAGTTGCGCTTGGGTTTGCTGCAATTCTTGCAGAGTTTTCTTGAGTTGTTGGGTTTGGGCCACAGCATTCGCCGCCTGTTCTGCTTCCTGTAGTGCCGATCGCAATTGAGCTCGCTGTTTGGTTAATTTCTCAGTGAGTTTTTTAGCATCCGCTAAGGCAGTTTTCTGTGCTTGCAACAAGAAAAGCAAGTCAACTACCCGATCGTGAAGGGCGAAATCGTTAATCGTCAGCCCCAGCGGGGCGAGATCCGCTAAGTCTGCGATCCAAGGGGAACCGAGGAAAAAGATTACTTCTTGATTTTCCGCCGCCACCATCTGCCCTTTGAGCAGCATTTTGCTGTGCAGTGATTCCAGAAGGAAGATCGAGCGAGACTGCTCTCGAATGGCGTCAAATTCTAGAGGAACGTTCGGCCGTTCGATCCGAAAGTGTACCTTCAGCGAACTTCCTAAAGATAATTCGGGGCAGATCCGAGCTAAAACATCTCCCAAATGCACAATTTCAGTCTCCCATCTCCGGAATGCTAAATGAAATGGAAAAGCTTTTGCAAATATCAGAGGAGAAGAACTGAATGCAGGGGAAACCATAATAGTTTTAGCTAGATTTGCAGTGGATGGAGAACACGTCGCGATCTGCTCCCTGAGTGCGATCGCTTGTTTGCTCAATTTCTACTTCTGTATGGAATCGGCACGCCAAGCCTTTCAACAGCCCCTTCACCATTGGCGCCAACCCTTGTCGGTGAGAGTAATAGTGAAGTTCCATGCTATTTTCGGAGTTGTCAGTACACCGAAACGAAGGCGGTTGAAGCTGGGGAAAATTCAACCCGACGCGGGCGTGGAGGTTGTCGAGGTTGCCCAGAAACTCCCGCAGGTTATCTCCCGCCAGATCGAGGATTTGGGCGTAGCCTTCGGAAGCGGTATAAATTACCCAGTATTCGCCGAAAGCCTGTAAAATATCATCGGCGCTGATTCCTAGCACTTCGCTGGCGGAATGTACCAGTCGGTGAGTGAGATCGTCTGGATAAGCTTCCATCGTCATGAAAAAGTCAATGTCTACATCTGCTTTCTCTTTGATGGTTTCCCAAGTCTCTTCTCCGAAGCGAGAACAGACCATTTCTTCGATCGCTTTGTTAACTAAACCGTACATTCACTGCTCCTGCTCATCAATCCGGGTGTTTTTTTATACTTGCACTTCATCTGGCTTGAATTATATTGTAGGCCGCCTTCCGCACCGAGAATTGTAAAACTACGAATTTTAACATTTGGGAATTTCCAACTTGCGATCGCGCCACGAATTAACAGTCTTTTGTGTCAAAAATGACAGATATCCTTAGTAAAATTCCGTGAAAACCGATGGTGACATTCGAGGGTACCGCCAGCGATTAATATAACTTAAACTCTGATTTTGGGTTTTCATAAAGTTAGAGACGAGCTTTCCTACTCTTAGCTGCTGAAAAATGTTCAAACCCTTACAACTTGCGTTTAAATGCCTAAGTTTTATTTATCTTAAATTGTGGGAATTGAGGGTGGAGGGTATGAGGCAATACAGTTGACTTAAGAAGATCATTGATCAGCGCGCACCTGACTTAACCGAGAAATGTCATAGTCTCTGCGATTGCTCTCCCGAAGCCCAATGACAAAAGATGTTAAGTGAACCGTATTGGGGTATGAGGGGGCAGATACTGGGTTCCTAGATGATGGCTAATTTTATTTTACTGTCGATTGCCGCACTTTGTAATTTATAACTCAGGCAAAAACCAGGTATTTCCCTCATTGCCAGCTAGACCAGATTTTTCGCAAGGATTAATTTACAGTAAAATTTATGTAATTCCTGCAATTAATCTAGCAATTATCAATCTAAAATCCCAAATCCATTTTAGCAGCTTCTGCCTCAGCAAATACCTCTGCGTCAGGCATTTCTTGCCAGTCAATATCGCCGATTTCCCTATAAAATTGTTCATCGTAGGGACGAGTCTGCACAACTACCGGCATCGGTACGGCGTGCCCCAAAACTAATGCTTGCTGTTTCGAGTCGAGTTTGGCCAAAACCGATCGCAAACTTTGTCCTCCCGAAACGCCGGTGAAAATAGCATCAATGTCCTTATCGTCGTTTAGCAAAGCTGTGATCCGCGTACCGACTTGCGACATGACTTCGGCGTCGATGCCTGACGGGCGCTGGTCTACAATTAGCAGGGTGACAAAGTATTTTCGCATTTCGCGGGCAATTGTGCCGAAAATTGTCGATCGGACGATCGCCGGATCGAGAAAGCGGTGAGCTTCCTCAATGGTAATTACTAATGGTTGCGGGCGATCGCACGGATTTTTACTCATCAAAAACTTCTCAGCCTTGCGTACATAAGCTTCGTGAATGCGGCGAGTAATCACATTTGCTGCTAACATATACGACAGCAAATCCGAGTGGGAACCAAACTCAATTACTACATTCTTCCCAGCATCCAAACACTGCAAAACTTCAGTTACATAATTTTTGGGACAGCGTTTACGAATGTATTTCAAATCGTTTAATCGCTCTAATTTCCGCTGCAAAGCCATAATCGAAGACTTATTTCCCCGCTTTTCTTCACAAAACATTTGGATATCTTCGTTGGTCATTTCCAGCAACTTATTTATCCAACCGCTGCCCAATTCGTTTCGCAAAATAATCGCATTTTCGATACTAGCTTCAGACAGATTTAACTCTCTCTGTACGAGCGAGATATCTTCCACTTCAATTTGCTCGAAACTCAAATACAACTCTTGAGCGTCGCGCACTCCCCGGCGTTTTGTCGATTCTGGATCGAGAGTATAAATCTGAATTTTATCGGGAAACAACTGCCGCAAACCTTTAACAGTGCTAAATTGTTTCCCTTCCGAAACTGCTTCCCAGCCGTACTCCGAGTGCATATCAAAAATTAGATTAACAGCAGCTTGCTTGCGAATAATTCCCGACAGCAGCAAGCGCGTCAGAAACGATTTTCCGGTTCCCGACTTGCCAAAAACTCCGTTGCTGCGTTCCACAAATCGGTCTAAGTCCAAGCACACAGCAACGTCCATGTCAATCGGTTTGCCGATCGCAAAATTGCGGCGATAGGGGTCATCTTCCCAGCCAAAAACCGCCCTAAAATCGGTTTCTTTGGCATCAAACACCTGGGAAAAGTGGCTGGGAATCGTTTTAACCGGCAGCAATTCAATATCGGCGCCACTTTGCGCCTCAAAAGAACCCAAATTTCCTAATGCCAACTTTTTCTCAGGGACTCCGTTCCCTCTGGGATCGAAGATTGCTTGAGATTTTTCTTTTTCCGCAGTCAGCATCAACATCGGCGATAGTTGGATCGTACCGTAGGTGCTGCTACCGGCGAGCACTGCTAGGAGAAAATCGTCGTTGGGATTGGGAGGGTTGGATAAAATGCGTCCGCTGGATGTTCCGAGAGACACGTCGGTGAGCATACAGAAAAAGTGCGATCGGACTCCGCGCACTACTAAAAATTTCCCTACTCTCATATCTTCTACCGAAACGTCGGCGTGCAGTCGCACTTCTAATCCCTTGCTGAGGGAACCTTGAATAACAGAGCCTAACGGTTTATCAGTAGTCATTTGTCAGTTGTCAGTGGTTAGTGGTTATTTGTTAATGGTTATTTGTTAATGGTTATTTGTTAATGGTTATTTGTTAATGGTTATTTGTTAATGGTTATTTGTTAATGGTTATTTGTTA
>JAJAYT010000374.1 GCA_026786085.1 Microcoleus sp. CAN_BIN18
AGCGTTTTGCCCGCGCCGCTTCGACCGACTGATATCGTGCCCGGCCTTTTAAAATATAAAAGATGGGTCCGTTGTTGGCAATTTCGCCCCAAAAAAGTCCGCGCACAAAAGTCCACACTACGAACCGTTTTTGTTGCGATCGTCGATCGCACATGATATGAAATAGTCGATCGCCAAATTTGGCATTGGATCTAACCATTCTGTATCATCCAAACAAAGAAGCTGAGAATTTGCTCGACTGCGGGCAGAGGAGAGACGGATAAGTTGACTGTCACAGTTTGGTGTTCGAGTTTGATAACTTGCCATTGAATGCCATTACTAACGCTACCATAAATGATTGGTCGATCGGGTTTATTGAAAATAAGTTGCCATAATTTTTAGATTTCTGCTTGGAAAGTTTGTTTTAAACGAACCGCTTTCGTCGCGAATGACGCATTCGGCGAAACCGTTCCCGAAGGGTACAAAGAAAAGAGAAGGGAAGAGAAGAGAAGAAAGCAAGGGTAAGTGGGAAATATCTATCAATGGAAGGGTTTATTCTGATAATTGATTCGCTATCTTGAAATTAAGTAGCCAGAATCTTCAGCAATCTGCAACGGTTGGCTGTTTTGGAAGGTAGCACAATAATCAGACAGAGTTAGAATAACTTGATTCCATGCAAAATACCGCAGATTTACTCCCAAAAATCGACTCGCCGACTCTTCCTAAAAATCAACCGGCACTCCCAAATTACGATGCAGCCGATCGCCAATTTGTCAATTTGCTAGAAGTAGAGGATTTAGACAAGACAGTGGCGGCAAAGCCGTTACTTGTCAGCGATTTTGAAAGCGCGATCGCGTTTGCCCTGCGATCGGCTTATCAAGAAGATTCCGACAACGAGGCCGCGCACCGCTTTTTGCAGCGCGTGCTCTACCGGATCAACCGCCTCAACTTTTTTTGGTACGACGATTTGCGCCGCTACAACAACGAACGATCGCACTATTTGCGTTCTGTGCGCGATCGCATCGAAGAACCTTGGCAGCAGTGGGAAACCGCGCAAATCGACGTTGCAGCGCTGCAAAACATCGAGGATGTCAAGCAAGCTCTGCGCGATCGCGCCGCCGCTGATGTCGATCCAGAACTCACTGACATCGATCGCTACCTGCGAGAACAGATGACTGAAGGGGGATACAGACACCTGCTGGCGATCGCCTCCTTCGACGGTTTAGTGGAAGCCAGCCGCGTTTCTCGCATCATCGGCGGTGCCGGCAACGAAATTCAGTCAACCCTAACGCGGGTGCTGATCGAAGAATACGGCGGCGGTCGCTTGGGCCGCAAGCACTCGACCTATTTTGCCCAAATGCTGGCAGAATTCGGGATGAGTACGGAACCGGAAGCCTACTTCGATTTAGTGCCTTGGCAAGTGCTCGCCAGCATCAACCACAACTTCTTGCTTACCGAGCGCAAGCGCCATTTTCTGCGCTACAACGGCGGACTCACGTATTTTGAGGTGGCGGGGCCCGTGGCTTACCGCAATTATCTAGCCGCGGCGCAGCGTCTGGGCCTCTCCCAGGCTGCGATGGGTTATTGGGAACTGCACATCCGGGAAGATGAGCGTCACGGGCGCTGGATGCTTGATGAGGTGGCGATCCCGCTGGTTGACAGATACCCGCAGGAGGCGTGGGAATTGGTGTTGGGATACGATCAGGAGAAGTCGATCGGCGATCGGGCTGGGTTGGCTGTAGTGCGATCGATCCAAGCCGCAGAACACAATTAAAGGGCGATCGCGTAGGGTGCGTCAGTCACTGACGCACCCTACCAGGGCTTTATTTTACAAAGCAGTCAATAACTGAATTAGCTCGATCGACAAATCTCTTTGCGACTTTTGCTGCTTTTTAAACAACACTCCCGCCAGCAGATAGATATTTTCGGAATAAAAAGCCATGCCCTGTTTTCGCAAATGGGCGATCGCGCTTTTCACCTTAGACTCCGAACTGTAATAGCCAAAAGTTAAAGGTGCAATCTCAAAATTCGCCACCGAGTAGCCTCGATCCAAGGCATAATCGATCAAACCCACAGGATTAGAATAGCTAGAAACCATCAGCAAAACTTCGTCGCAGCCCAAAGATAAAAGTTTCTTAGCAATTGTAGAACCATCAGTCCCGCCGTGCAAAAGCGGCTGATAAATCTTGTCATCCACCGCCGGCAAGTAAGGCGGATTTGAGATTATACAATCCGCCGACTCGTATAAAGGCGAATCAAAAAAAGAGCAATTGTGAACAGCGTATTGTTCGCTCAGTTCATATTGCTTAACTTGAGACTGAGCAATTTTCCAAGCTACATTATTCAGCTCAAATCCCTGTATTGTTCCTTCAAAATCACTTCTCAGCAAAGATTTAATAACTGGACTTCCCTCTCCAGAACCAAACTCTACGATAATTCGAGATTTGTCGCTGGCATTCAACACTAGACTTTCCAAGCAGTGCGCGTAAAAATTTGATTCTTCCGGGCAGTGGAATACCTGTTTGAGAGGATGGGATAAAGTGAGCATAAATTCTGTAACAAAGTTTACTTTTTTTAAAGTATCGAATAACTAATAGTGCAGCCATCTGTCGCAAGAGCTATTTTATCAACTTGTGAAAGCTATCTCTTCCTGCTTTATCTGCTGCGATCGAATAACTATTACTGCCGACACAGAATAAAATTTACAAAGTTAATCCGATTGACAGATTGCAATTAGAACGATTGCTGTTGATATAAGTATATGAGCAACTAATCGTGAATTTTAAGAGTATCAGATATGACTTTTTTTAATTATTCAGTTCCACCTCTGCGCCGCAAACAGCTTAACCCTGACATTCTGGATTTAGAAGGAATTTGGCATTTTGAGTTTCCCCTAGGGAAAGAACGATCTTACTCAACATTTTATACTTGCCTCGATCGAGCTTGCCTGATGTGGAGCTTGCTGTTAATACCCATGTTTGGTACGGCACAATTTTTGCCGGTTAGTTGGATGTTGCAAGCAGGTTTGTGGTCGGTGCTCAGCCTTGTAGGTACAGTGGCGATGGTAAGCTGGACGTACTGTTGGGTCAAAAAAGAACGCTTGACTTGGGTGCTTTACGGTTGGATAATACTGATGCTATTGGGATTGCTTTTGACCGATTTTGGCATTTTTTTAGGTTGGGGAAAAGTGTTGGCAAATCTCTGTCCTCTTTGGTTGGGAATGAGCGGAATCGGGTATTTGGGGACGGGATTAGCAGTGCGATCGCGCGCGCTGTTAGCTGCCAGATTTTTTCACCTGTTGGGAATTGCAATTTTGCCTTATACCAGCGGTTGGTCTTTCCTGTTTACGGGATTTTTCATGGTATTTAGCTTGCTGGTTTTAGCCCAATTGCAATGGGATATGCGACGCCCCAGCGAGTACGCTACATTAGCTGCTCAACAGCAGGATTTAGCTCGCCAACAGGG
>JAJAYT010000375.1 GCA_026786085.1 Microcoleus sp. CAN_BIN18
AATTTTTTTTTTGTTTTTTTGGGTGGGGGGGGCGCCCGGGTTGTTTCGGCCCGGGCTCCCCCGCCCATCCCACAAACTTGTGTAAGTTATTAAATTTTCGTTCCTAATGTTGTAGTTATAGGTTCGTAGTCAGGACTTTAGTCCTCCACCTAAGCTGTTCTGCATTTAAATTGCATATCAAAAAAAATTAAACTCTTGTGGGATGGGCGTCCCGCCCGTCCTAAATATACAACTTAAATGTACGACAGCTTATTAAATTCTGCTAGGAACAGGCAAGATGCCTGTTCCACAAAAAATGAATGTTATGCTTATGGGGTGTCCCGCCCGCCCAAAAATACTCATAATAATAACTAGAGATTGTTAACAGACTGCAATGGAAACAATAGCCAAAGTCACCGCAACCAAAACAGCCTTAAAATTAATCAATAATCTCAAAACTAAACACGGACAATTGATGTTTCATCAATCCGGCGGCTGCTGCGATGGTAGTTCCCCCATGTGCTTTCCCGATGGCGAATTGATCGTCGGTGATGGCGACGTATTGCTGGGCGAAATAGGCGGTTGTCCTTTCTATATCAGAGCCCAACAATACGAACATTGGCAACATACGCAGTTAATTGTAGACGTAACATCCGGGCCTGGAGGTAGCGATTTTTCCCTGGAAGGGCCGGATGGAGAACGTTTTATTACTCGTTCCCGGTTGTTTGCAAATATTAATTGATTCTCTTTTCTTCGATAAATGAGATGCCATCAAAAATGCCGTTTTTAAAAGCTTGAGTGCTACGAACTCGATGATTTTCAGCGAGTAAAGTCATTGTTTCCACAAAGGTAATCAGTGCGTCATCCTGAGTTTTGGTGGCGCGAAAGCAAATAACTTCCTGGCCCGCATCCCACGCAATTGCCGAAAAATCTGAATAGCTGGTAGAAAATAATTTTAGAATCCGATTTTCAAATTCACCTTGAAAATTTAGCTGGAGGCGAGAACCATCTGAATATTCGTAATTATTAACTTGTTGGTAGTGACTTCCTTCAATCGAAATGGTAAAATTACCGAAGAAGCTGCGAGTAAACTGTCCGCGAGTATCAGTTTTGATATACTCGCCTTTCCAAGTACCAAGATGATGTGTAAAAATTTCTGGAACTTTGTCTAAATCGGGAGAGTAAGATATATTTGCAGACATCGGGATTTGCTCCTATTCTCTATTTCTAACGACGACCTATTTTCAGACTCATTTCACGGCTGGTGCGTTGATATTCGTGGACAATCGGTAATCTTTCAGTCTGAAAATTGTTCAGGGCTTCTGCAATGTTAGCACTGTCGGTGAGATGTTGGGCTAAGCACAGTCCATCTTCCCAACCGGAAGTCATTCCTCTAGCGCGTGTGGAACTTTTGGCGTGGGCTGCATCTCCGATTAGGATAACTCGCCCGTCATAGATTTTTGGTAGGGGGTCAATATCGTAGGAAAAACGACAGACAATATTTTCTACAGGGGTTGATTCAATCACTTTTCGCGCATCTTCTGGGAGTTTTGCGAGTTCTTGGGGAGGTATAGTGATATCATTGGGTTGGAGTTTTCCTAGTTCTGATTTTTGTCGCTCTTTTTCGATAAAGAAACCCCAATGAGTTCGACCTCCACCAATGTGAAAGAAGTTGGCATAGATTCCTCGCCCGCGTACATAAACAAAGAAGTTTCCTTCTGGACAAAAGCTATTATCTTGGACTATTCCCCGCCACACAATGTCGCCTAAATAAAACAGTTCTACATTGGGAACGATAAATTGACGAACTTTGGAGACAATCCCATCTGCGCCAATTAAAAGGTCGCCTTCCCAGTGAGTTCCGTCTTTAAAGTGGACGATCGCGCTATGCTCAGTTTGGGCGATCGACAATAACTCAGAATTAAAACGAATAGACTCAGGGGGTAACTCGTCGAGGAGTGCTTCTAGAATAGCTTTGCGGTGTACCAGCATCCCCGGAAGTTCGTTTTCCTCATAGGTGACTGGTTCAGAATTGATGACACCGCCACGCAGGTTGCGAAACTCGAATACTTTTACCGCATCGCCGGAGTTGATAATTTTTTGGGTGACTTGATGGTTTCCGCGATCGAGCGCTTCCATACCTGCTTGCACGATCAGGATACCACAGCCATCGGTGCGCGGATGGGGTGCTTTTTCAAATAAGGTAACTTTAAACCCTTGTTCAATCAGCAAAATTGCGAGATAAACTCCTGATGTTCCTGCGCCGATAATGCCTATCTTGCTGTTTAAAGAAATCATCTATACCTCTCGTGATTTAATTGATCGGGAAGAAGTCATTAGTCAGTAGTTATTGGTTATTTGTTAGTTGTTAATTATAACAAAATAACCAATAACTAATTCAAGACTATTTTAAGCTTTAGGAGTTGTAACTAAAGTCAATTCAACTTTGTCATTAGGCTTCTGACTGACTTGTGCGTGTAAACCGGGGCCAAAAAAAGTAGTTATATTTTCTTGCTTTTCTTCCCAAAGTTCGATCGGCATTAGCGGCGAATAAAACTCTAGAATTAACCCATAGGCACCATCAACATCAACTTCCCGCAACCCTTGGAGGAGGGGGCGTTCCTCGTCTGTCGGGGCCAGGCCCAAGCGCTCCAAAGCATCATCTAAGTGCGCGGGTTGGCCGTACCGAAATCGGGTGACATCTTTGCGGACTTGGTTTTGAGTATCTGTGGCCAGACTTTCTCTCAGGAGAAGAACTTCGCTAGAGGTAGGTTCGGTAAACTCCGCCGGTTCGAGTTCGGCTGCTTTGAGGGCTAAACCTCCCAGCAACAGAGGAATTCCATAGAAAAATCCGGCTAAGTTTAGGGTAGGTTTGTCTGTGAAGTAGGCATAGAACCCGACTACTGCTAAAATACCGCCAACAACTAAGGCTAGGCTTGCTAAAGAAATTTTACGTAACATATTAGTGAGGTAAGTAGTCGGACAGAAATCATATACTTTAATTATTATCGGCCAAGAAGTCTTGAATAAATTTAGTTTTTTTGGCAAAATACCCGCGAAAACTGGTAACATCTATGAGCGCGGGAGCGGTGTGCATCCACAATTTTTTCTCTAGCTTCAGAAACTTATCCCGGTTTGTCGCCACTGGGCTACGGGTAAATATCCGTGTAAATTGCACAACGTTGGTTCGAGAAGGCAATCTGCGCGACAGTATCATTAAAGTATAGAGAGTTAAGGTCACGATCGACCTTCTTGCCCTTTCAACCACTTTTCGGACATGATTAAAGACGAAGACAGACAGACTGCGGTCACAAATAAATCGGTTCTAGAGCAGATTAACGCGCTCAAACGGGAAGATGAAAGGCTTTATAATATCTTAGCGATCGATGTCTGGGCCCTAGCCAAGACAATGGATGAATATCAACCAGGATTTTGGTCTGCTTTTATGAAAAACCGTGAGAAGGCTCTGAAGCGATTTTTAACTGAAGTGATGAAAAATAAACCCGCAGATACTAAACGTCCGCCTTTTCTGCGCTGAAGTTTTGATGTACAATCAAACCATAACACAGACTAAAAAACGCTGAGCAAGTTCATCGCTGACAATCTAAAAACAGTGAAGAATTGGCTCATAATGGGTAAGTCGGTGAATTAAGAATCCTCGTCTGTTCGCAGTGGGGAGAATGTCAAATATTTTTGTTAATAGTAGCAAAAGGGTAACAAGCAATGGATGCACAAACGATCAAAGAGCGCGTAGCAGAAATCGAAGTCAAGCGGGAATCTCTCGTGCGACTGTTAGATCGATCGGACTTGGGAGCCCTGAGAATTGATGTCAGTCAGGCGATCGAAGAAATTGACGATTTGTTAGAAGAATTCAAGCGCACTTTTAACAGTTAGTCATTAGTCATTAGTCATTAGTCATTGGTCATTAGTCATTGGTCATTGGTTGTCAGTAGGGTGTGCACTGCGCACCGGTTGAGTTTGTAGGGTGTGCACTGCGCACCAG
>JAJAYT010000376.1 GCA_026786085.1 Microcoleus sp. CAN_BIN18
ACCACCCCTCCAAACCCTCCAAACAAACTTAATTCAACTCGTCACCCACCAACATTCATACCCCCCCACCCCCCCCTTCCCAAGGGGGGGCGAGGCAGAGTTAATCTCTTCGCCCCCCCTTAGCAAGGGGGGGTTGGGGGGGTTAATAGAGCATTTGCGTTCATCCCGCTGTCTCATCATCCTCGATGACGTACAAACGATTTTCAGCAGCCGACAACTCGCAGGCCACTACCAACCAGGCTATGAAAATTACGGCACATTCTTCAAACAACTAACAGAATCATCCCACAACAGTTGCTTAATTCTCCTCAGTTGGGAAAAACCCAGAGAAATTGCCGCCCTAGAAGGCGAAAACCGCCCCTGTAAATCGCTGCAACTCAACGGTTTAGGCGCGGAAGCAGCGGAAATATTCAGAGAAAAAAGATTAGCTGAAGAGGAGAAATGGTCACAACTGATTGACCTTTACCGAGGCAATCCCTTATGGTTAAATATAGTTGCAACTATGATTCAAGATTTATTCGGCGGCAGCGTTTCCGAGTTTCTCTCCTATGATACCCTATTTTTAGGTGATTTAGAATCTCTGTTGCATCAGAAGTGCGATCGGCTATCTGAATCAGAAAAACAAGTAATATCCTGGTTAGCTAGTGAAGCCGCACCAGTTGAAATATCAAAATTTTCAGCCAATCTCGAATTATCCCGATCGGCATTGTTACAAGCTGTGCAATCCTTGGGACGGCGTTTATTAGTTGAAAAAGTCAAACAAGGTGAGAAAACACTTTTTACACTCCAGCCTGTATTAATGGAGTATCTGAAAAACCAGCATTAATAACTCACTCAATTTGTGATTAACTAAATCTCTCAATAAACATATCGGGAGTAATAATTTCTACTGTCCTAAAAGGATTTAATATCAACAAATCCATATCCCCCGTAACAATTATATTGGCATTACCACTAACACCCAACTCTAAAAACTTATTATCTTTTTCATCTCGACACACTGCGATTTTTTCTGTAATAGAGACTAACTGGGATGGATAAATTTAAGCAAAAATACCTTTCTGTCCTCTAAAGAAAGATACTTGTTAAACTTTTGACGATTCAAAACTTGCTCTAATTCTTTTAAAGTCGCTTCAGAATATAAAATTATTCCTTGTTTTTCTGCCAATTCGATCGCCCGAAATGGTACTGAGGTTTTAAAAAGCAAAGCACTGATTAAAACATTAGTATCGATCGCAAATCTATTCATCATTATCGGCTAAAATCTCCTGTAAAATTTCTGGTGTCAAGCCGCGCTGTTGTGCTTTATCAGAAATTTCTGCCATTACCTCCGTTAAAGTTTTGTTGTGTAAGTTTTCTCTCAAAAATAACTGAAGAATCGAGCTTAACTGTTTGTGAGTCTCAGGAGTAGCCCCTTCAAACGCCTTCTTAATGTCTTCATCAACTTGAATTGTAATTGTTGTCATAACCCTTAAAAAGATAAAAAGTTAATCAGAAAACAATTTCTTGCTTACATTTATTGTATCACAGGGTGTTAAGTTCAATTTCTACTAAGACCCCATATCCCTCAGCTTGCGCCACGCTACGCTATCAGCCAAATCTGCCTCAATGTACTTGCGCGCGATTCTCTACGGAATAGCTTCGCCGCGCATCCATCCGAACTCACCAGCATCAAACTGTACTATACTATAGAGCGTTCCGATCGCGACCATCACTCACGAGCATCCCGATCGCACTCCGATGCAGAGTAAATCTAAAATCTAAAATCTAAAATCGACTAATCTATTACTTACTATAATGAAAATCGCCACCTGGAACGTCAACTCAATTCGCACCCGCATAGAACACGTTACTAACTGGTTACAAACAAACCAAATAGACATTCTCTGCTTGCAAGAAACCAAAGTTACAGACAAAGACTTTCCCCTGCAACCCTTTCTCGACATCGGCTACCACTGTTACATTTCCGGTCAAAAATCCTACAACGGCGTTGCTATTTTTAGCCGATCGCCCCTAACGCAAATTAGCGCCGGATTTTCCCCCATTCTCGGCGACGCAACCGTCGGCAGCTTTGACGAACAAAAACGCCTCATAGCCGGGGTTATAGACGATATTTGCATCATCTCAGTCTACGTTCCCAACGGTTCCGAGGTCGGTTCCGAGAAGTATGAATACAAACTACATTGGCTCAAACTGCTGCAAGAATACCTCAAAATAGCACTAGACAAATCGCCCAACCTGTGCATTTGCGGCGACTTCAACATCGTTCCGGACGATCGAGATATTCACAATCCCAAAGCTGCTGCAAACTCAGTTGGCCTATCAGTAGCCGAACGCCAAGCATTAACAGAAATCACCGAATTAGGATTGAGCGACCCCTTTCGCAAATTCACCTCAGAAGGCGGACATTATAGCTGGTGGGACTACCGCGCCGCCGCATTTCCCCGCAACAACGGTTGGAGAATCGACCACCATTATCTCAGCCCTCCCCTGTACGAAAAAGCAAAAAACTGTACAATAGATATTGCTCCCAGAAAATTAATCAAACCCAGCGACCACACCCAGGTAATTGTCGAAATTTGATTTATAAGTTATAAAGTTAATAACAACCAACGACTAAAAATCATGTTCTTAGTAACTGGAGCAACAGGCGCACTAGGCCGCCGAATAGTACGAGAAATCAGACAGCAAGAAAAGCCTGTCCGCGCATTTGTTCGCCTCGCTTCTCGCTACTCGGAACTAGAAAATCGAGGCGCAGAAATTTTTATCGGCGACTTGAAACAAGACAAAGATATCAAAAAAGCTTGCCAAGGAGTGCAGTACATCATCAGCACCCACGGCACCGGCGGCGACGTTCAAGCAGTACACTACCGCGCTAACATAGAACTAATCGACTGCGCCAAAGAAGCCGGAGTTGAGCACTTTGTCTTTCTTTCGGTACTGGGAGTCGATCGCGGATACGAAGATTCGGCAGTATTCAAAGCCAAGCGAGAAGTTGAAAAATACCTGC
>JAJAYT010000377.1 GCA_026786085.1 Microcoleus sp. CAN_BIN18
AAGACCGGGCGGTTGAAACCGCGTCTATACAAACAAAACCCGCCTCCGCGGGTTGAAGACCGAGCCCTGAAAATTACGTTATTTTCTCTTTGTCCGCGGAGGCGGACATCGTTTGTGTAGACGCGGTTTCAACCGCCGTCTGATCTCAATCTTCCAAAATCTCGACTAAATCTTCCATCGTCACGTCGAAAGCGCGGGCAATTTTGTAGACAGCAGACAAATCGACTGTGTTCAAAGTATCACGCTGAACGTAGCTTCTGACAGTGTTGTAGTTGACTCCGGATCGATCGGCAACTTGCTTTAGCGTCCAACCCTTTTGCTCAGCTAGTTCTCGAATCCGCAGTCTAACGTATCCCATGTTTTAACTTGACATTGATGCGTATGCAACATATAGTGTTTATATACACTCAAAACGATCGCCCTAGGAGCCTGGAAAACTTAAGGGCGACCGCTTTTCTACCACACCCCACAAACGTGGGGAACGATTACCCTATGATACCAACATCAAAGCCAAAATTAAACATTCATCCCTGGTGCATCGTGCGCCAACTGCCGAATATGCAGCGATTGGTTGTGGCGCGCTTCCACCGTCGTGGCGATGCTGACGGCTATATTCAGATTTTACGGCGGTTGTTGCCAAATACTAAACACGCGATCGTCTTTGATACGACTGGGGCCGAGAAATTGCCAGAAGTGCGAGCGGCTGAGTTAGAGCGAATGTTGTAATTTTGATGGGGGCGATCGTATTTGATGATAAGTGCGATCGTCCCTTCTGCAAATTCACTTAGCAACTTATAAGCTACAATATTCCAAGAGTATCTACGAGCTTTAATTCCTATGAATACTCAATTAATGGTGAAACCTTCCTCCTTAATGCTCCAAGGCCTTAAAATGGTAGAGTTTGGGAATATTTACTTATTCAGATTTACCGACGATCTTCAATCTCGCATGGAAGAACTGATAGAGAGAAAAAAAGTAGATTTACTAACTGCCGATGAAATTCCAGAATTAGCTGGCATCATCGAACTATCTCGAATTTTTACATTGATTAATGCCCAACTTTCCACCCAAGCTAAATGGTGTCCGATCGCACTCGACAACTTATACGACAACGAGCTAAATATCTCTGCGAATACTGCCACTCTCCAGAATACCTAAGCCCAGATCGCTTTACCATAGATCATCTCATGCCCAAATCTCTCGGCGGATCTGATGACAGTGAAAATTTAGCATTAGCTTGTCGTCGTTGCAACGAACGCCACTACAATTTTACCAACGGAGTTGACCAGGAAACTCAGCAAGAATTTTTCTTGTTTAATCCTCGTCAGCAACAGTGGTCAGAGCATTTTATCTGGACAGCAGATGGTCTAAATATTGTCAGTAAAACTCCAGTAGGTCGAGCAACTTGCAATCGCCTCGATCTTAACGATCAACGTTATGATGAAGAGGATTCGATTCGGCGATCGCGCAGTTTTTGGGTAGAAGGCGGTTGGCATCCACCAGCGGAAGATCCTCGTCAATTAGAATGAGCAAAATCCCTCAATTAAACTTGACTTCTGCTATGTTATATTCCATAAAAGAGGTATCCAAAAATGAATTTCATAATTAAACTGCTTGATGTCGTTGCATTACTAGAAGATTTACCCGAACAGGGCTTATATCGCGGTCAAGTGGGAACAGTAGTTGATGAATACGATGCAGAATTTGTTGAGGTTGAGTTTAGCGATTTGCAAGGTTGTACCTACGCGCTAGAAGCTTTTAGCAAGTCGCAGTTAATGATTTTGTATCACAGTCCGCTTGCAGAAACCTCATGGCTAAAAAGTCAGCCATCATTACAAAAACCAGTTTTAAATCGCTCAGAATCCCCGTGCAGCTAACAGTGAGCCACGAGCAGCTAACAAGATAAGCATTTTTTATATTGACGGCGCACAATTTGTTTACTATAATTACCAGGCCAAAAATAACAAAATTTTTACGCCTAACAATTTTCTCAAATAACAGGTAAACTATTCTAACGTTTGCGCGTACCCAACGCCGCAGGCATAACCTATATCTGTTAAGGATTCGTCCTAATTCTTAGGAGCAGGATTTTAAAATATGCATCTCAGCGAACTGACTCATCCAAACCAATTACACGGCCTGTCGATTCATCAACTCGAACAAATTGCCCGACAAATTCGAGAAAAGCATTTAGAAACAGTAGCTGCCAGTGGCGGACACCTAGGCCCCGGATTGGGTGTAGTCGAACTGACTTTAGCACTGTACCAGACACTAGACCTCGATCGCGACAAAGTTACCTGGGATGTCGGCCACCAAGCTTATCCGCACAAATTGATCACCGGCCGCTACAACAAGTTTCACACCCTACGCCAAAAAGACGGCGTTGCAGGCTACCTCAAGCGCTGCGAGAGCAAATTTGACCACTTCGGTGCCGGTCATGCTTCCACCAGCATTTCCGCAGCATTAGGGATGGCGATGGCGCGCGACCTCAAGGGAGAAAACTTTAAAACTGTAGCAGTCATCGGCGACGGCGCATTGACTGGCGGCATGGCACTGGAAGCGATTAACCACGCGGGCCATATGCCGAAAACCAATTTGTTAGTTGTACTCAACGACAACGAGATGTCAATCTCGCCCAATGTTGGCGCAATTACCCGCTATTTGAATAAGATGCGCTTGTCGGCACCGGTGCAGTTTCTCAAAGATAACTTAGAGGAACAATTCAAGCAAATTCCCTTTGTTGGCGAAACTTTTACTCCAGAAATGGAACGCCTCAAAGAAGGGATGAAACGCTTGGCAGTTTCCAAAGTTGGAGCCGTGATTGAAGAATTGGGCTTTACTTACATGGGCCCGGTTGATGGACACAATTTGGCAGAGTTAATTACCACTTTCAAGCACGCTCATACTATCCAAGGCCCTGTGTTAGTTCATGTGGTGACAGTGAAAGGCAAAGGATATGCGATCGCCGAAAAAGACCAAGTAGGATATCACGCCCAAAATCCCTTTAACTTAGCCACCGGCAAAGGTATTCCATCCACCAAACCCAAGCCTCCAGCTTACTCGAAAGTTTTTGCCCACGCCCTGGTCAAGCTAGCAGAAGATAATCCGAAAATTGTCGGTATTACCGCCGCAATGGCAACCGGAACTTGCCTGGATAAACTTCAGGAAAAACTGCCAAAACAGTACATTGATGTCGGCATTGCCGAACAACACGCCGTCACTTTATCGGCTGGTTTAGCCTGCGAAGGAATGCGCCCGGTTGTCGTAATTTACTCGACCTTTTTGCAGCGGGGATATGACCAAATAGTTCACGATGTCTGCATCCAAAACTTGCCTGTTTTCTTCTGTTTAGATCGAGCCGGAATTGTCGGTGCTGATGGCCCAACCCACCAAGGAATGTATGACATTTCTTACTTGCGTTGCTTGCCAAATATGACAATTATGGCTCCAAAAGACGAGGCAGAATTGCAGCGGATGGTAGTCACCGGAGTCAACCACACCAGCGGCCCGATCGCGATGCGTTACCCGCGTGGCAACGGTTACGGCGTACCTTTGATGGAAGAAGGTTGGGAAGAATTGCCGATCGGCAAAGCCGAAATTCTCCGCAACGGCGACGACGTGCTGATATTAGGCTACGGTTCAATGGTTTATCCGGCGATGCAAACCGCCGAGATTTTGAGCGAACACGGCATCGAAGCAACTGTGATTAATGCGCGTTTTGTCAAGCCTTTAGATACCGAATTAATCTTACCTTTGGCACAGCGAATCGGCAAAGTTGTCACAATGGAAGAAGGCTGTTTAATGGGTGGTTTCGGTTCAGCAGTAGCCGAAGCTTTGATGGATAATAATATCCTCGTACCGCTGATGCGGCTGGGCGTACCAGATACATTGGTAGACCACGCTACACCCGAACAATCCTTTGCAACATTGGGATTGAATCCGTCGCAAATGTGCGATCGTATCTTAGCAAAATTCAGCCGCAAACAGTCACCTGTTAGCGTCTAATTAGTTATGATTGTAGGGTGCGCAGTGCGCACCTTACAATCTAGTTTGTGGCATGATATGATTGAGATAAGATAGGGAGAAAAAACAATGACTAGCGTGAAACCAACTCGCACAGTACGTCGGGGAAGATTGTTCCCAGAAATTCAGTGGTCAGAAGAAAAAAAAGCCCAGTGGCAAGCTGAAAGAGAAGCATTTTATCAGCGCTGCAAACCAATTTTCGATCGCCTCAAACCAGAATTAATGAAAACCCACTACAACTGGTATATGGCGGTTGAACCCGACAGCGGAGAATATTTTATCGACAAGGATGATATGCTAGTTGCAAACATAGCCCATGAAAAATACCCGAAAGTTAAATTGCAAGTCTTTCGGATCAATGAAACTGGAGTTTGTGGCACGATATGATTGAAGGAAGATTTGGCGATCAGGACGAGCTATTTTTTGAAGTTGAATTGATTGCTGATAACGGCTTAGAATTACCTGTTGATGCTCTGCTAGATACAGGTTTTTCTGGCTGGTTAGCAATGAACAGTCAGGATTTAGAGGGACTTGATTGGACATATATCAAACAAGAAAAAATGCGAACAGCTAAAGGAGAATTTAATTTCGATCTTTATGCCGGAAAAGTGTGTATTGAGGGTCAAGAATTTGACATTCCTGTTCATGTGGGTACGGGAGTACCGGAAATTTTAATCGGTCGCCAACTGTTGAAAAATCGGCGCTTGGTAGTTGATATTTCTGCGGGTGTTTTGACATTGGAAGCGAATTAATAGCAAGATGACTATAAAAAGTTTTGACATAGTAATAGTAGGAGCCGGCCCCGCAGGAGGCCACTGTGCGAGAATTCTAGCCAAATCCGGTCGTCAAGTCTTGCTTGCAGAACAAAATGATAGTTTTAATAAAAATGACTTTTCCAGCGCCGCCACACCTTTAGAAACCCTCTCTCAATTCGATTTACCGGACTCAGTAATCGGCAGTTATTGGCACAAACTGACAATTGAAACTAGCAAAGTCAGTCAAACTTGGGAGTCTCCTAAAAGTTTGGGAGTTGTTTTAAATTTTGCTAAATTTAGAGCATTTCTCGCCAGCGAAGTTCGGGAAAATGGAAGTGAAGTTTGGCTTGGTTATCGCTACATAAAACATTCACAAGCCAACGGCGAAACCATCATAGAATTCAAACAGCTATCTGACGGTCAAATCATCCAAGTTAGCGCGAAAGTATTAGTTGATGCGACTGGTTTTGCTAGGGCGATTATGTATGAGAAAGAGCATGATAAACCAGCATTTTTGTCTGGAACCGGCATCGAATATTTAATTGAAGTAGAACCAGAAGTTTATGATAAATATGCCAATGATTTAATCTTCTTTTTGGGCGATAAATGGATACCAAAAGGTTATTCTTGGATATTTCCGATGGAACAAAATCGCCTTAAAGTTGGCGCGGGGAGGGTTTTTTTAGACCCCAAAACTGTGAAGAATTTAGAACCGCTGAAAAAATATATCTATTTGCTGATTGATGAGTATCTGAAGTCGAAAAGTTATAAAATTATTGACAAACATGGTTCCACGCTGAAATACAGTCAGGGTTTGAAGGATATCTATTGTCAGGATAACATAATTGCGATCGGCGATACTGTCTCGACGGTTAATTTTTTGGGCGGTGAAGGGATTAGACACGGGATGGATGGCGCGGAAATAGCAGGAAAATACATTCAAAAGTATTTGGATGGGAAAATATCAGATTTTCGGGATTATGAGACGGAAATGCACCGCAAGTTTGATAAGAAATGGCATATTTCGGAAAGATTAGCGGTGAGAAAGTATATCGATGATGTGAATGATGTACTTACTGATAAAACAATTGATTATTTGAAGTACATGAAAACTGAAGATGTGATGGATATTTTGTTTTCTTATAAATTTGAGAAGATTTCAAGAGGGTTGGGTGGTTATTTTATCAGGAAAATTCAGGGTTTTATTCAGAAATTCGGCGGTTGAAACCGCATCTACACATACGAAGTCCGCCTGCGCGGACTAAGATTACTACAAGCCTAGTTGCAAAGCATTTTCTGTGGTGACTTGCATTCGGGGAAGCGACAGTAAAGAATCTTCAAAATTGCTAAATTTAGATTCGTAGGACACACCATAAGTATAGCCGATCGCACCAACTAACTGTTCTACCATTTTATCAACATCTCCGTAAGGATAAGCAAAACATTTAACAGGTTTCCCTAATCCTCGTTCCAAAATAGCGCGGGATTTTGCTCCTTCCCGGACAATTTCTGTCGGCGACAAGGTAGTTAGAGGTTGATAAGTAGCAGACATCGAACCAAACTCAATCCCTGCATCCCGCAGTTGCCGAATTTGTGGCCATCCCATTAACTGCACTTCTGGAAATTCGGCTTTTTCCCAACTATTTGTCTTTCCAATCGACTCTGCTACTAAAAAAACAGTCGCTGTAAAGTTAAAGCGTTTTAGCAGAGGAAAAGCATAGTTAAAAAAGTCGAGATAGCCGCCGTCGAAAGTTAGCAATACAGCTTTACCAGGTAAAGGAATTTGGGCTAGTTTCGCATTTTGCCAATCTTCCCAACTCGTACTATAATAACCAGAATCTTTCAGATACTGCAACTGTTGTTCAAGGATTTCTGTACAAATGCGATTGTAAGCGAGAATTGGCAAGCTTTTAGTGACAGTATTATTGTCTAATAATTCAGGCTGAAATGATTGAGAAACTTTTCGATAGGACGACTTTCGCCAAATGATTTCTGGTGCATAAAATACTTGTTTTGGCAACTCATTTTCTAAGGGAATTTGGGTTATCGATTCCCCTGCAATTGCCGCCGCTGCTGTTAATTCCCGCATCGCCTGCGCTGGTAGTGCGGCCCGACGACTGACACTGGTGCCGATCGCACCTTCGCGCCTCCCGAACATCACCGCATCTTGTGGGTAAATGCCCCCAGAACCCTTCGTATTCAACCAGTTGGCTGCATTTGCTATTTTTTGAGCAGCAGAGGTTAAGCGCGATCGCAGTGACATCTCACAATCCAGTGGTTTTCCCAGCAAAGCTTCTCGCACAGCAGCTATACACAATTCAAAACCGCAATTTTGAGTAATTGCCGATCGCACTTTTTGAGCAGAAACAAAGTTATTTTCAACCGCAATAGTTATAATACCGATAGCAACACCGCCGACTTTTATCAGCACATCAATTTCTGAAAGCTCAACTTTGATGTTAGGTAATTCTTCACTAACTTCGATAGCAATCAAGTCTGTATCAAGATTAATTGTGAATGCTTCATCGGCTGTTTCGGGATTATAAAAATAAGCCTCAAGCCAATTCGGACGATTCCAAATTGCCTGTAAAAATAGCGTCCACTCAAACTGCGGATTTTCGGGATTTTGTCGAAAAAAGCGATCGAGAATTGGCCAAGCGAACTCAGATGCGATCGCATCAGCCAACACTACACCAGCCACCATCCCGTCACAGACAGGCAATTCAATGATTCCGAGTGCAACGCCTTCTAATTCAATTGTACAATAAAGGCGATCGTATATTTGCGGAATCTCAATATCCAAAATTGGTTGAGTCACCTCCACCTTAAACTTGTAAGCAACTTGAGAGTTCACCTCCTGGATTTGAGTTAAAATAGATTGAATTTGATGGCGGTTAAAAATCTGATGATATTTGTGAACTTTAGTGCTTTGGATGTCTCTAGCAATTCCTTGATGCCAAGGTAAATTCAAACTCAAATTAGCTGATTTTGATTTATAATTAATCAGCATTGCACAGTCATACTCAATCCCAATAAATTTACAAATATCTTTTAAAACTAAATCTTTATGATTTACAAGTTCCTCGTATCTGACAAATATATGATTAGAGTTATTAACGTATTTATGGCTAGTTAACACTGCATATTTCCAGCGCTCAATACAGTGTTCTAAAGTCCAAATACCTCCCCACAACTCGCTAAAATTTCTCGTAGCCTCATACATAGAAGCTATGGTGTCCATACCATTTCGCAAAATATGGATAAACTTAGCATCCGGTATCAGACGCTGAATATCCTCAATAAAATATATATGTTCCGGCGTTTTTTCCAACCAGATACTTTTATTTTGTTCCATCGCTAAACTATCTAAGACTCCGACAAACCAGCTAGTTTTAGTTTCCACAGTTTGACTATCATCAAAGCCATTCAATAAATCAGGGCGATGAATCTCATCCCTAAAAAAACTTGTCAATCTACTTGACAAATTAGCCGCAAACTCCTCATATAGCAAATAGTGAAAAAACTTAGATTCAGGAAAAGAAATAATTTCTGGATGGGCTGCTAACAAACTTTGAAGAATTGTCGTACCACTTCTCGGAGAGCCAATTAAAAGTATGCGTTTCATTTGTTTACTGAATAAATTGTTTGTGAGTAAGATTTTTTAACCACAGAGAGCGCAGAGGACACAGAGGGAGAGCAGAAAGAGCCAGAGAAGGAAAAAGTATAATTCATCTTCCTCTCTGCGCTCTCTGTGGCCTCTGTGGTTAAAAACTCTTCTCCTAACTCCAGCTAAAATCCTCTTTCAATAACTCAGAAAGTTCCCGATTATAAGGTTCAAAGTAACCTATCAACTCTTGTTCGATCGCCTTTGGCATATTACTATAATCCTCGGCACTATTACTCTGATATTCTTTGACAGCACTCGCGTTGATATCCAAGAAATCTAACACCCGAGAAAATACCTTCCCCGAATCTTTCTGAAAATCTTCGCTTTTGAGAATTAGTAACTGTTCCTTGGGGAAATAATCGAGCCAATTCTTGATTTGTTCGACATAAATTCCTCGCGACAAATAGGAATAATGTTGGTGATTGAAACTATAATAACCATCGTCGGTTTTGATTTTTTCAATTTCACCTTTTAGTCGATCGCCCTCAGAGGCAATTGCTTTTTCAAAATCCAACTTTTCACAACCTACCGCCACTTCTAAATTGTAATGCAGCCAAGCTCTTTGTACCGGGTTTCGCAACATCACAATCAGCTTAACATCCGGGAAACACTTGTAAACTCGCTCCGCCACCAACGGATGGTAAATATAGTAAGGAGTCATCTCCCACAGCAACACTTTTTCACCCGCGACACTCCGCGTCAACTGCTTGCTATACCACTCAACGCCTCGCTCAAAATTCAACTCAAAAAAGTGGACTTGTCTTGCACCTTCTTTAATCATTTGCAGGTGATTATCCAGATAACCGTACAAAGACTCGGCGCTGCACTTTTGAGCACCAAGAATTAAAAAGTCTGGTTTTTGTTTGGCTTTTAACTGAGTCGAAATTTTGGCATATCCGGGATTGTTTTTATTTAAAGCGTGAGCTTTATCGATCTTTTCTGGCAAGTCTAACAACTGCATTTTGCCTTCAAACTCCCAGTGGTAGGGCGGACAAAGGATGGTTTTTTGGTGTACAGTCGATCGCACATATAGCGGATAGACGTGCCAGTGATAGTCGTAAGCATAGGCCCAACTCTTCTCGTAAACCCCAGCATTCACATAATACTGACCATTTCCCAAGTCTAATCTATCCAAATGTAGCCTAATTTTGCCCTCACCTTTAGCTAGGGGAACCAATCGACCCATTTGATTCGTATTGGTGTCGAAACAATTTTGACCGTCTTCCCGGCTAATTGTTACCCCAAAGATAGCAGCAGAAATTTGCTTCGGAACCGAATAATGAATCTCAATCGTTACAGCATCACCGCTGTCTATTTCCTCATCTGGTAATACTTTAACATCCGTAATTTCTACTTCCAAAGAACCGAATCGATTTTCATTAACTCGCAATTCCGAACCCGTACTTGTGACTTCAGGAGGACGCATGGGAGTGCGTTTTTCGGTTTCCGATCGCATTTCCGACAAATACTGACCAGCCACCACTTCCGGTTCACCGTAAGCAACGATTTCACCGGATTTTAGCCACAAAGCCCGATCGCACAATTTCTGAATTTGTCCAGCATTGTGAGAAATTAAAACAATCGCACAACCTTTAGTCTTAAACTCAGTTATCTTATTCAAACATTTAGCTTGAAAAGCCACATCACCAACCGACAAATGTTCATCAACTAACAGGACTTCCGGATCAGTGTGAATCGCCACCGAAAACGCCAGCCGCATTTGCATCCCCGTACTATAAGTCCGCATCGGGCTATCAATAAACTGTTCTAATTCGGCAAATTCCACAATGTCGTCGAATCGTCGCGCTGCTTCCCGGCGAGTCAAACCGGCTACTACAGCCCCCACAAACACATTTTCTCTACCAGTTAAATCCGAGTGAAAACCTGCACCCAAATCCAATAACCCACCGATTTTGCCATTAACTTGAATTGTACCTTCTTCAGCGCGGCCAATACCACCGACAAGTTGTAATAACGTCGATTTTCCAGCGCCATTCTTGCCGAGAATTCCCAACATTTCTCCTGGAGAAACACTAAAACTGATATCTCGCAGCGCCCAGAAATGTGCCTGCGGTTTCATCCGCCGCCATCCCCACAAAGCCGCCTCCATAATCGTAAAAGGTCGATCGGCACTGTAGCGATTAAAACGTTTCCCCAAACCATTGACAACAATAGCTTGACGCATTTAAAGTTCCTCCACGAAATGAGCGCTTTGCCGTCTAAAAATTCCCAGTCCGATCGGCAACAAAACTGCTACAATCAAACTCACAGTTAATAGTGATTGCCAGTCTGGTTGCGTACCTTTCAAAAGTATGGCGCGGTAAGCTTCAATCAGAGGAACCATCGGATTAAACTGATAGAAAGGCAGAAATTCCTTCGGTATACTGTCCAGGTTATAGAAAATCGGAGTCAGATAAAACAGCATCTGCAAAACTACCCCCAAAGTGTGCTGAGTGTCGCGAAAAGTAACGTTAATGGCGGCGAGGGGATAAGCCAAACTTACCGTCAAGAAAAATTGAATCACCATCAAAACTGGCATATACAGCAGCACTGAATTTGGCTGAATCCCGTCAATTGCCAGAAAGATAATTAGCACCGGTAGCGCTAGCAAGAAGTGAATTAATCCAGTAGTTGTTGTCACTATCGGCAAAATCGCGATCGGAAAATTTGGCTGTCTAATTAAAGCCCGGTTGCCAGTAATTAGTGCCGTTGCTTGAAATAGCGCCGTCTGAGTCCAAGTCCAAATTAATAAACCGCTAAAAGCAAAGGAAGAAAACTGCGGAACATTCACCGGAATTACGGTTTTAAACACAAACGAAAATACCGCCAACTGTAATAGCGGATTGATCAAAGTCCAAGCAATTCCCAGGGTCGATCGCTTGTAAAGTAGTTTCATGTCGCGATCGACCAACTCCCGCAGCAAATCGAAAAGATGAGCCATTCTGCGCCGTCGATAACCCAAAGTTCCCGTATTTCTCACCGCACACCTCCAGCAACTACCTGCGCTTCAACCTGCTGCGGTTCAACATCAGGAAGCAGCGCCAAACGCTGAGCCTGTAACTGCGCTTCCCTGTAAGCAAAAGGACTCTGTAGAGCCCCTAGCAGCTCGCTGAAGACCAACTTGCGAGGAAACCAGTTTGGCCGAATCAATCGTCGCAACAGCCACCAGTTCAGCCAGTGAAACACCGCAAATTGTACAATTGCGCCACGACTGACAGTTCGGTTGCGATCGCACGTCAGCAAAAAAGCCCCAAAACCGCGCCCGTTGTCCCGTAGTTGGCGACTCAACGCCTCACCACTACGTCGGTGTACGTGCCACACAAACGCTGTCGGTTCATAAAAAGTCGAGTATCCCTTCGCCAAAATCCGGTGAAACATCTCAATATCTCCAGCGCCCCTAGTCGGAGTCCCCACATCCAAAGCAGGGTCAAAATTGCCAACTTCGGCGAACACTCGACGGCGGAAAGCCATATTCGCGCCAACGCCGTAATTGCTTGCCCACAGTAGCCGTTGAGCCGAGAGCTTGCTACCATCAACCTTAAAACAGTGGAGATGTTGCAACATTCCCCCGTAGCCAAATTCAAATTGACATTGAGCCTCTGTTTCCAATTCCGCCGGCGCGACTAAACCGCTAACTGCCATAATTTCCGGGTCAACAAAACCCGCGGCCATACCTCGCAGCCAACCTCGATCGGGTCGAACGTCATCGTCAGTAAAAGCAATAATTTCGTGGCTAGCTTCAGCGATGCCACGATTGCGAGCCCAGTCCAATCCTGGCCGTTCTTCCTTCACGTAGCGTACAGGTAATCCCGCGACCAATTCAGCGGTGCTGTTGTTGGAAGGAGCGTTGTCTATAACGATGATTTCGCGATCGGGATAGTCGAGGGCGAGAATTGCTTGCAGAGCACCTTTGAGTAAGTCGGTGCGATCGCGCGTACAGATTACCACGCTAATTGGTGGTAGTAGATTATTGGGATCTGGTTGCAGACCCAACTTTTCGGTCAGAATCGCTTTAGTCAATTCCTTGCCTATTTGTTCCACAATTGCCACTCGCACCTTCTCGGCCGGAATAATTGCTAGCCAAGGATTGTTGAACATTTCCACCCATTTGATAGGCACTCCCCGGTAGCGCACCAAAATACGAATTTTTTCGTATACTTCCAGTCCCCGAATCGGATTTATTGGTTCTGAAAATTCGAGATCAAGCAGTTTTACTGCCATAAATTGCTCCTATAAATAGTGTGAATTGGGAATTGGCAATTGGGAATTGGGAATTGGGAATTGGGAATTGGGAATTGGGAATTGGGAATTGGGAATTGGGAATTGGGCATTGGGCATTGGCAGTAGATAACTAATAACCAATAACCAATAACCAATAACTAATAACCAATAACCAGTAACCAATTATTTAACAGCCAATTCATAATTTTCAAAAGCAATTAAAGGCTGAATCTCCTTCATGCCAATACTTTTGGGCATACCATTAACTGCGATCGCAGCGAGTAATTTATCCGACACCAGAGTTGCCAAAATCGGGCGCAAATGAACGCCCCGCATCGGTTCGACACCGAATTTTGGAGTGACGTGACCGACCGGAAGTTCACCGTAACGGAGGTAAATTCCATCAGGTCGTTTCTCGTCAATGATGCGTTCTGCTGCTTCCCAACCCTCCTGCAAATCAAGTTCAATCTCGTTTTCGCCTAAGTCAGTGCGGGCCGGCCCACCTTGCATAAAACTCGAAATAGCCGATCGACTTTTCAACTCATCTATCACCCCCCGAAAATACCAATAACCGCGCAACTTTGTTCGCAGCCACCGCCAAGTTGTCCGCATCCCGAAACTCTCTAGAAAATCCAGAGAGTTCCTCAGCCCCAAAGCCAACAAATCCACCGCCGCCGGCCAGAAAAAGGCGATCGTCGTCAAAATTTTGTCTGCCAGCGAATAAGGATTTTCGTAGTTTTTAATGTACAGCGTCGGTCGGAGTTCCGGGTGTCGCTGACCGATCAAAACATCCGAACGCCCTTCCTGACGAGCGCGTCGAAAAGAGCGATCGAGATTGTTCGTTTCGTGTTCATAGTGATAGCCCACTGCGCCCGCAGCCATCACAAAAGGCACACCAGCTTTCAACAAACGTACCCCGAACTCATAATCCTCACCGCCACAATTCCCGAAAGCCACATCAAACCCACCAAGACGAGCAAACAGTCCCGCATCCAGAGAAATATTGCCACTGAGCAAATCTCGATACTCGTAGCGGTGAGTCACCTTGCTCATTTGGTAAAATTTCTCCTCCCACCAACTCCGAACTTCCACATCAAAATATTTAGTGCTCCCCTGCAACTTTGGCGGATAAGGGCCCATCACAGCACAGCCCCAACGTTCTTGATGAGCGCGCGCGTGGCTTTCCACCAGCAGCGGCATTGCTTCAATATCATCATCTAGAAACAACAGCAATTGTGCAGTAGCAGCCGATGCTCCAGTATTACGCGCGATCGCCGCACTCCGACAATTTACCTCAATAACCTGCAATTTAAACGGAGCTTTGTAGTCTCGTAACATTGCCAAAGTATCGTCAATGCAGTTATCTGCGACTACTGTAACTTCCATAAGGTCGATCGGATAAGTTTGCGATCGCAAAGAATCAAGAGCCCGTTGCAAAGAAAAACTTCGGTTATGAGTCGGAATAATTACGCTAACAATCAAACTTTCCATATTTACATGAGTAATTGGGAATTGGGAATTGGGAATTGGGAATTGGGAATAACAAATAACCAATGACTAATGACTAATAACTTCTTCTAACTTCTTACGAGAAGCAAAATAAGCCATCGGGCCACTTATACACCCGCGCAATTGAGCCAAAAGCAAATCACTAGGAATAGAATCTGGTTGCTTTCGCAAAGAAGCAACCAACTCCGGCAATTGTTTATAGCGAAACCATCCCCAAGCTAACAGAGGCACACTGAATTCCCTGTTCACGACAAACATCCGCGTCCAAAAAGCATAGACACCGATACCATAGCCTTGGAGCGTTTTTTGTAATTCTTCCCAAGTGCGTCGGTGGCGGTGCCAACTCAAAGCCCTCGGCTCATAGACAATACGGTAGCCCGATCGCAAAATACGAGCAAACAATTCGCAGTCTTCCCCTCCCACAGTCGGAGTTCCCGCCCCCAAATCTTCATCAAACAGCCCAATAAAGTCGATCGAACTTTTCCGCAAAGCCATACTCGCCGAAACACCCACAGTCGCCACAATCAGCGGATTGCACTCCGCCCCATCGAACACAACACGCTCAAATCCGCGCCCGTGGGGGCTGTAGCGCTCAAACCATTCTTGAGCTTCCGTTTCGAGTTCCAGGGGCATCACTAGCCCCGTCACGCACATTACGCGCGGATCTGTGAAATTTTGCAAGAGCGATCGCAACCAGTTCGGATCGGGGGCCGCATCATCATCTGTAAACGCTACGAATTCGTGTTTAGCCTCACGTAAAGCACGGTTGCGGGCGGCGCTGGAACCCGGTACATCTTCCCGTACATAGCGGACTTTTGGGTAATTTTTGACCAGTTCCTGCGTACCATCACTCGAAGGACAATTGTCAATTACCAAGTATTCCTGACCATCATCGGGCATTCGCATAAATGCTTCCAGACAACGCTGCAAATCTTCCGGGCGATCGCGCGTGCAAACTACTACTGTGGCGATCGGCACTGCCTGTACGGGCCCGCGTTCGTCCCATTCTAAGGCATCGTATAAACAGTTTTTCCACAGATTCTCCCCCACAGCGTTCATCAGTGTTTCCCGCAATTGGGAGCCGCCAATGCTACCTCCGACTGCGGCCAAAGTCGCCTGCCCGATCGGGTTTCCGTGCAGTCGAATCAACACCAGAGCTTTGCTATAACGCTCATCAACCGTTATTTCTGGCGGTAGTTTAGAGATTTCCAAGTCGAGAATAGCTGTTGTCATGAGTTATGTGATTGTAGATTTTAGACTTTAGATTTTAGGTGACAAAAAACTCATAAATACTCAGTATTTTACCGGATGTATTTTAGCAAAAATTGTTGTACAGATAGCAACTTATCAATGTCATACTTGCCGATCGCCGATCGCGAATCAAACATAAAGCCTCATTTTTATGATTGCTGTTATTTATTTTTACTTTCGATTACCCACTGATGTCAAGTTTTTTGTCTACACAATTTTTGCCAGCGAAAACAATCGCACCTCCGGGGTTGTGTCAATTGTCTGTGTTATTGGCTACTGACGCGCTACCAAGTCTCGCGATTAATCCCAAATCTAAAAACCCGATTTTTTGATAAAACCGGGTTTGGGCGATCGTTAGGTGCATTAATTGCGATCGGGTACTATTCTCGACAACATACCAAACAATCAAACACCCTCGCAATTCAAACTTTCGCGAGTAGTAGTTCTAGTATAAGAATTCCAACTATCCAACTCCGCCGAACTCCGGTGACAAAGCATCGCCCTCAGCGCCTCACTAAGTCCCCGAACCCCAGTAAAATCTGCACCTTCAATGCTAGTAACATGATCCAAACTAACACCAGTCAAATCAGCCCCTCGAAAATCAACCCCATTCAATTCCGCACCATTTAACCCCGCATCCCGCAAGCAAGCACCAGTCAAAAAAGCCCTGCGCAAATTAGCACCACTCAAACGGGCACCTTGCAGATTAGCACCAGTCAAATCAGCGCCACTCAAATAAGCACCCAACAAATTAGCACCGCTGAAATCCACAAACCGCAAATTAGCCGTATTCAAAAAAGCCCCACTCAAAATAGCTCCCGGCCCCACAGCACCACAATTTTTGTATCTAAAACCTTCCGGCCAAACTGTCAGCGAATCATAGACAGCAACCTGCAATTTCGATCCGCTCAAATCAGCCTCACTCAGATTAGCATTCCGCAAATCTGCCCTACACAAACAACTGTTTTGCAAATCCGCAGACTTCAAAATCGCACCTTGCAAATTAGCGCCCCGCAAATCCGCCTCAACCAGATTAGCACCGCTCAAATTGGCACCGCACAGGTTAGTGCCAATCAAACTAGCACCACCGAGGTTAGCACCGCTGAGGTTCATACTGCTCAAATCGCGATCGTACAAATCAACCCCACTCAAATCACCCCCCGCCCCACGTTCCCCCGCCGGCCAAGCCGCCAGTAAAGCCTCCGAATCGAAATTTGTGCGATCGATCGTTAAATTAACCATTTCTTTAAAAAAAATACCTCAATTCAGATAATTATACCTTGACCATGCCCAAAAAAGGATACAAGCCCCCGACGCTGATGACGGTCGATCAAAAAAAAATTAGACCCTTCGACAAGCGAGTGGGCAACGCCAAAATTTAAGCTTCCAGATGCACCTGTACAGTAAATCTAAAATCTAAAATCTAAAATCGACTGACCCGAACCCCACTCAGCATCCCATACTAAACTTTACAATCAAACATTCTAAAATTTAGTAAAATTTAGAAAACCAAATTTGGCAAAAATCAGCAAAGGTCACAAACGCCATGAAAATCAAACCGCCAATGACAATGATGGACTTCTTTCGCAAAAGCGAAGGAACCTGGTTTTCCCAGCGTTCAGTCCATCACTTCGACGCAGTAGCAGACGAATCAGGCGAATCAAATCTAATCATTCAAATCATGGAAAAAGACCACCCCAAAATCCAAGAAATTTGTGATAAGCAAGGAGTAAATCCAGCACTAGCCATCGGTGGAGCAACTTTTATGCGGCAGACAACCCTCGACGCCAAAGACAAAGAACCCAACCCAAATTACGCAGCCATTCTAGTAGACGTTCCCGATCAAAACAATCCACAATCAGGAAAATTCCTGCGCAACCAAGGCTATGTAGAAGGAATACCAGTTATCGGGAGATACAATTTTGCCACAGATGGAGTATTAACAATCAACACGGAATACGAAAAAAATCAAGGTCAAGAACGCTGCTGGTTTATCACCGACGATTTCCGCGTGCGCGTCAGCACAGTACGCATGATGAACGGAGTAAACCTCATGACTTACAGTTCCGAACGCCGCTGCGTCACACCCGAATTTTTGCACGAAATAATTCAACAGCAAAAAGTTATTAGTTATTAGTTATTAGTTATTGGTTATTGGTTAGTTGTTATTAGTTATTGGTTATTGGTTATTGGTTATTTGTTATTGGTTAGTTGTTATTGGTTATTGGTTATTTGTTATTGGTTAGTTGTTATTGGTTATTGGTTAGTTGTTATTGGTTATTGGTTATTGGTTATTGGTTATTGGTTATTACCAATTGCCAATGCCCAATTCCCAATGCCCGATGCC
>JAJAYT010000378.1 GCA_026786085.1 Microcoleus sp. CAN_BIN18
CCGCGGAACAGAGCAAACATCCGGTTGTAGCCTACTTGTTTTTGACCGACTTGGCTGACAGCCGCGCGGTAGAAAGGTACGGTATTTTCGCCGAAGTTTTCTTGATATTCTTGGCTGTCAAGATAAGAGTCAATTTCTGCTTCGTAACCGTGCTCGTTGTACCGGCGAACGTGCTCGGAAATCTCCGCTTGATCTTGAGGTGCCCGACCTAACAAATGTTTGAAGTTGAGCTCAATAAATCGGTACGGAGAAGCTGTTTCAAAAAAACGAGCTCGGTACATCTCAGATTTGGCGATCGCCCGCACGAAGTCGCGCACCGAAATGCTACGATCGCACAACAGAGATTCTGCACTCGTCAAACGCTCGCTCTCCATCACGTGAGCGTTCCCCAAAACCTGCCGATATGCCGATCGAATTACCGTTTGCAATTCCTCCGAATCGCTAGTCGGCCACAGCTCAACTGGCGCTCCCGAAAAAGCCTCGATTCCAAATTTTACCGCTGGTGCTGTACTCACCATATTCACTTTCTCCCTATTGTTATTGAGTTGATAAAAACCTTTCAAAATCAGCTTTTCTACTAAGTTGAATTCCCCTAGTAGATTTCATCCAAAATAACTGTAGGGTGCGCACTGCGCACCTTACGCCTGTAGGGTGCGCACTGCGCAACTTACCCAAACATTTTGCTGTTTTCTAGCTCACCGGTGTAATGCTAGCAATCACGCCGCCCATTTGGTGAATCCGTTGGTATTCTTGAGATAATTTGTCAAAAGGCACCAGATAGACTTGGTTGCTGCGACGGAATTTCGAGACTCGGTTGACCACATTCGATCGATAAGCCGTAACTTCGATCCGGTAGACCTTGCCTTCTTCACCAGCACCAGCTCCGTGACGAGTCCGAGCGCCGCTGGGCGTGTCTTGGAACGACCAGCCGTCAGAACCGCCCGAAGGAGCGATTACAGCTAGGGGCGTTTCTTGAATTACGTGCTTGTACAATTTGGGACTGTTACCAGCCAAACTGCCCTTCAGGTCGCTGCTGGAAGCACCGCGTAGCAGTTGGAACATATAGGTAAAACCAACCATGTTCTTGCCCGTTTGGGTTTTGTAGCCGCGGTAATACGGTACTATGTCCTCGCCGTAAGCATTCTGGTACTCGTCGCTGTCGATGTAGGAATCGATATCAGCCTCAAAGCCACTTGCATCGAGGATGGCACTGTGATGCTTCGTTTCTTGGTAGCCGTCAGGCGCTCTACCTAACAGGTGCTTGAAAGTCAGCTCTGTATAGCGGTAGCGCGGGCAAACGTCAAAAAAGCGCGATCGATAAAGCTCCGATTTTGCCATTAGGCGCACGAACTCGCGGACGCTAATTTCGCCACGTTTGAGCTGCGATTCTGGAACGACAAGCCGTTCGCTTTCCATTACGTAAGCATTGCCCAAAACTTGTCGGTACACTGCTTGAATTACGGTTGCGGCTTCTGAGTCCGAGCGTCCGGGCCACAACTGAACGGGGTCTGTGTCTTCAAATAGGGCGACGCCCAATTGAGATGCAGGGCCAAAAGCCATTTAAACTCTCTCCTGGATAGCCACAAGGTTTGCTTAGAAAAATGTATCAAACTTTTACAAAAAGACCGATCGAACTCATAAAGGCGCTCTCTGCCCTGACAGCAGCAGTTGGCTAGCACGAGTCTGGTTTTTCAAGTTTTGATTACTGGACTATACACCGCCCTCAAAACCCAATAGATGAAGATTTGTAAAGTTTTATCAACATCTTTGGGTTGCTGAATTAAAATCTTCTCATAAAAAAGATGAGCTTTGAACAGGCTCAAATTCTCAACAAAAGTTTAAAACTCAGAATACGAGATCGAGTTCGCTGGTTTTACAAGATGCAATAAAATGTAACGAATGTAACTTTAGATGCTATAACCAGCACGTTCCATATCAAAAACATTTCAACTCGATGGAAGAATGAATGCAGTCGCAGCCAAAATTTAGATGTTGCGATACTGCAAGTTGCGCGTAAAACAGGGGGCTAACCGCAGTGATGGATCTCGATTGTTTACCTTACGGCGCAGGCCACGCACAGGAAGGGGTCTGTCTGCTAGTGCGCATGGGCCCGCACCGCATTTTACTTGACTGCGGTATAGAGGATATTGCACCCCTGTCAGCGACACTCGATCGATCGCTACCAGCCGATTTTGTGGTGTGCACCCACGCCCACTCCGACCACGCCAGAGGTTTACTAGCACTTCACCAATCTTTCCCGCAGTTGCCAATTTATGCCAGCGAAGTGACAGCGCGACTGCTACCGCTCAACTGGCCCTCCCTGGCTACTGAGCCAGAATCGCATTTCTGTCAGGCACTGCCCTGGCAGTCGCCGGTGGAACTACGCCGGGGACTTACCGTACAGTTGTTCCCGTCGGGGCATTTGCCCGGAGCGGCGGCCGTGCTACTGACTTATGCAGCGCCCCACCGCACCTACACCCTGGTTTACACAGGCGACTTTTTCCTGTCCAATTCTCGTTTGGTGGAAGGTTTGCCGCTGGGAGAACTCAGGGGGCTGAAACCGGATGTGCTGATTGTCGAAGGCAGTTATGGCACGGCGCGACACCCTCACCGCCGACAACTGGAAAATCAATTAGCCGATCGCATCCATCGCGCGATCGCCGACGGGTACTCGGTACTGCTGCCCGCGCCCGCCCTCGGTTTGGGTCAAGAACTGCTGATGCTACTCCGCAGCCACCACTACTTCACCGGCCGCGACTTGGATATTTGGGTAGATGGCACTGTCGCTGACGGGTGCGATGCTTATCTGGAATTGCTGCCCCAATTTCCCACCGCCGTCCAAAATTTTGCTCTGCACCAGCCTTTGTTTTGGGACGAAAGGGTGAAACCCCGTGTCCGTCGGCTGTCTGCGGAACAGCGCCCCGAATTGGGCAAAACGCCTTGTATTGTGATTACTGACCGAATTGCTGATTTGAATTTGTATGTTGCCGATCGTACAAATCCTTGGATTTTGCTCGCACCTCAAAAACCCGGATATCCCGTCCAGGAATGGCTAGGGAACTGGTCCGAATCTGGAGTCAGAAGCGTCGAAACTTATCTGCTAGCCGATCACTGCGACGGGCCGGGAACTACCCAGCTCATCCACAACTTGCGTCCTCAGCACGTAATTTTGGTGCACGGTTCCCCTGCCTATTTGGCTGATTTGGCTAACTTGGACGAGCTGCGAAACCGCTACCAGTTACACACTCCGGCGGTAGGGACTGTTGTTGAATTGCCGATCGGGGAAATGTTTTTGCAGCCCGCAATCCCCGAAACTAACTATGAGGGAGAACTCAGCGAATTGGGGACAGAAGTAGCAATTAGCTTACCGAGTCCAATTACAGCCGATCCTCGGTGGGCAAATTTTGCCGATACTGGTTTAGTAGAAGCACGCTGGCAAGGCGAAGAACTGGTATTGCGTGGCATCTCCCAGCGGGAACTGCTTTTTCAAGGCAGTACCGTTCCAGCCAACCTCGAATGCTGCGGCAATTGCCAGCACTACCGCGGCCAGCGCTGTTGGAACCAGTTATCTACTTTGTTTGGATTTAAAGTTACTCCCGACGGTTACTGTCCGGTGTTTGAAGCGATACCGGAGTCCGAAGTTTTCCTAGATGAGGAAACCGACGGCGAATAAGCTGTCGCCAATTTAATTTGTCAACTACTGACAACCCAGAATATTTTTGGCTTAAACCCGGTTTTTTGGGTAATTCTTCCAGAAAAAAGGGAGAAAAGTAGTTTTCTTTTCCCCCAAGTATCCTTTGTGCCTCAAGCGCGAGCTCAAAACTAATCTAAATTCGAGTCGGGATAGTGATTGCGAATTTGTTCGGCTTCGGGACAATCGTCAGAAACTAGGGGTTCGCAGTTAGTTCTCGACACCGAAGCCAACTTCTGGGACACTGCTCCAATACTTTCTAGACGCACCATTTCTTCCCAGGAGCTAATTTCGTCTTCTTCGTCTGTTTCGTAGCGCAACGTGACTAGATCCCCTTCAATATCTAGGATACGAGCGCGCTCTATCCAACGTTGCTGATCTCGAAGAAAAATAGAAACCTCACGACCATCACAACAGAGTTGATAGATTTTGCGCTGTAGCATTTGTCAGTTCTCCTGCGCAGTGTATTTATTCAAAAAGATTGCCTGTTTACATTGACATACTCCCGCGCCACGGAAGGCATCGGGATTCTGGATTCAAACAGCAAATGCAAGCACAGCTTGTCTGATATTGCCTAGTCATTAGGTTGATGCCCCAACCTATAAGATTTTTTTGGACTATAGAGTTGAGACCGGATTTTTACATCTCGCGAATCTACAATATGTAGTCCTATCATGAAAGCCGTCCCATAAGGACTGGGCTTTAGAGCCAATTTTTCGGTAACGTACTTTGGGTTTTACATCGGAAGGCAAAGCCATATCGACTGGCTAGTTTCACGTTTTCTGAAACTTTAACACCGATGGGAGTTACCAAATTTAATTTTACCACCAAATCTATCCACTATGCCATTTATCCGATCGCAGATTTTGCAGCCAGCGACATCTCTCTCCAGAGGCATTTGCCAGAATAGATCCCAGAATCAGGAATTGACGCAGCGAAAGCTCAAACACTGACACTCAAATAGCGATGCAAACATACTCTGCTTTGGCAATATCGCTCTCTGCTGCCTCCAATTGTCTACATCCGTTCTTGTTTGGACGGCTTTGTTCGATCGCCCTCTACCGCCTTTGAACTCAAATCTCAAATCGAGCGACCCGATCGCTCCAAAGTGACACTCAAACAGCGACAATAACAACAGACTCTGCTTTGAAAATCTCGATTTCTGCTGTCTCAAGTCGCTAGGGAGCTCTTTTGTTTCTACGGCTTTGTTCGATCGCCCTCTACCACCTTTAAACTCAATCTCAAACCTCAAATCTCAAATCGACAGACCAGATTGTGATAAAAATCACTGACAACAGCCAGCCCTTAAATGTAAAAAATGGTGGCGGCCAACAATTAGCTTCAAAACGAGCAGGGGAACCTGTGGCGGTTAAGCTAAAAGAATTGCATTTCCGTTCAAAAAAAATTGGAGTCAGCGCTATTGAGCGTGTTAAGGAGACTAATTGATGGTATACGCAGAAAATTGGTCGCAGCCGTCTATCTTAGAGCTAGCGCGATCGGGCAACTTTCAAGCCCTGAATTACTGGATTGACAGCCTGCTCCGACCCGAAGGGATTTATGCCCGAGTCGAACAAGCTCAGGCTGGCTGCGTCCAAATCCTAGTAGAATTCCAGCGCGAATTGGCGCCCGACAATACACTATTGGGGAGCACTCTCCGAGAAGGCTTAGTCAAATTTATATGTCACCAACTCTGGAGGCTCAACTCGCCAGCAGTAGAAGGGGTAAGAATTCATGCACGCTTGGCTGGGGAACCAGAGATTCTCTGGAAACAGTCAGTGCGCATTGTCACTCCAGCAAACAGTCGCCAGCGGCGTTACCGTTCCCTACTGGTCGTCGATTGGGTTAAATTTAAAACATATCGTTCTCTGCTGCTAGTGGGTTCTGCACTGGCCTCATTTATTTTAGGGTGTTGGGTGACTTACCACGAGGCTCTGGCCCTACGATCGGTATCCGTATCCCCGTATCAGCAAGCAGCGGCAATGTCGGGGCCTCCTCCAAAACGTCCAGATGCGGTGCAAGCAGCCTTAGAAGTCGTACCCGTAGTGCAACAAAAGCAAGTTGCCAATCCCTACGACCCAACCGTAACACTAATGTTCGGAGGAAATGTGAATCTATTGGATGCGATCGGAGCATCGTCCGGCAACGATTATGATTGGGCTTTTGCCAATATGGACGAGTATCGGCAAGCAGATGTGGCGATGGTTAATCTAGAAAACCCCCTGACTACTTCTACCTTGAACCCCGGCAAAAAACAACTAAATTTTAAAGCCAATCCAGAATCGGTGAAAGTATTAACAGCAGGAGGAGTGGATATTGTCAATCTGGCAAACAGCCACGCTATGGATTACGAGGAACCAGGGCTGGTGGATACTATAAATACTCTAAATAATGCTGGGATTGGGCATCTGGGAGCAGGCAGAAATATTAAAGAAGCCAGGCGTCCAGATATTATTGAAGTTAAGGGTCAGCGGATCGCTTATCTAGGTTATTATGACGCCGACCTTCACGCCGCGGATCAAGGGAAAGCGGGCATTAACTCCCGCCGCAACAATCGCGTAGCAGAGGATATTCGAGCTCTCAGGGGTCAGGTGGACTGGATTGTGGTTAATTACCACTGGGGAGTCGAATTGGCAGATTATCCGGGGGATTGGCAGATAGATTTGGCTCGGTTCACGATCGACCAAGGAGCAGATTTGGTAGTGGGACACCACCCCCACGTCCTACAAGGTGCAGAAATTTACAAGGGCCGCCCGATTGTTTACTCATTAGGTAATTTTATATTCGGCGCGAATGCTCGCAGCGATTACGATACCGCAGTCCTGAAAGTATCGCTCAAAGACCGGAATATGAAGGTAGAATTTCTGCCTGTGGAGGTAAAAAAGTTTCAGCCGAAGGTGGTGAAAGGAGCCGCAGGTTCGCGCATCCTCAAACACGTCGAGCAAATTTCTAGTATCTTCGATCGACCTATGGGAGCGCAAGTAGTTCTGGATGCCCCAATTAATCCAGCAAAGCTACCAAAAATTCCAAATTCTCTATTTCCAGGAGCAGCAAAGACCGATACCCCAGGGCCTAATTCCCCCGACAGCCGCGGTGAAAGCAATCTGCCAGCCCCCGGACAACCCAAACCAACTTTGATTTTGCCACCTTTGCCCGCAGCGCCCAAACAGCCTGATAACTCCTCATTGTTCCAGAATGGTACAGGGCCTGCAATTGAGTCAAGTCCGCCTCCGACGAGTCAAGACTTGCCACCGCGCATCTACCGCACTCAACCCGATCGGCCCAGCAAAGAACCAGATCCGTTTACCACAGAGCCATTCATTAAAAAACCGTTTATTTCGCCCCCATCTCCCCGTACAGAAGGGATACCCAGTCCCCAAGGCTATCTTCCCCCGACTGGGGATTTATCTTTCAAAGTCGCACTCAAAGAGTATTCGACCTCCGCGATAGTTCCAGGTAAAAGCATCGATCGTTCCGGGCAGTCGATCGCCCTGCCTCCGATAGCTGCGAATATTAGTTAACCGGTGGGAGTCGGAGCTTTGGATACAGAGCCTTTGAAAGGAGTGGTAATGGGTTCCCGGCTGTTGCCCAAATACCTAGATTTACATAAGATTTAGAGGACGAATTCTCGGCATGGCATGGACAGGCTAATCAGTACGTGCAAGAAGATATACAGGTATAACCACATTGAGAGGTCGAATCAATGCCATCCCTAACCTACGTCAAAGGACTACCCACTCCAGAGTCAGAACTGAATGCTTTAGGCTTCAGTCAGATGGAGATGTTTTTAACCGCCTTTGCCCCTATTTTTAGGCTGGCTGCGATTGAAACGATTCATCAGTTATTGACTTGTACCGAATTTAACAAGTCGAAATGGAACAGCCACCTCCAAGCAACATACTCCATCAACAAGCGTCACGCAAATGGCGTTATCGCCTACTCCAAAGGTAAAGTTGACGGCGAAGCAGAACATCGCTCATTGCAGATCAAAACATTGACAGGTAAAGCAAAGTCGATTGAAATTTGGTTGAAGAAGGCAGAAAAAAAGTTAAAAGCAGCAAACAAGTTTTACTCCAAAAAGAATTGGCGCAACAGCAGAGTAGGTTGTAATTTTCCTTTATCTTGTTCGCTCAAGTACAAGGGAACTAATTGGCAAAATTTACGCTTTAAAATTCACCATAAAAAGCGTAAACTTTTCCTCATTCAGAACAAACTAGCCACACTGAAGGCAATACCAATCAAAGTATTCGTGCCTCGCGATCAAGTTTTCTTGGTGGGTTCTAAGGACGAGACACTAGGCAATGGTATCGCACAATGGAACGGTTCGACCTTAAAGATTAGAACCCCAACGTGTCTTGAAGGAAGTTTTGGTAAGAGTGTTTCAGCCGAGATTGGTAATTTTGACCGCAATATTAACCGATTGCCAAAAGACGGTGCAAAGACTTGGCATCTATTCAAAAAGGATAATAAGTGGAAAGTAGCGGTATCTTTTACACCAAGTCCTGTCAAGCCTCAATCTCTTGACCGAGCTTATGGCTGCATTGGGATTGACATGAATCCTGGCTCAATTGGTTGGGCTTATATTGATACCGATGGCAATTTAAAGGCTTCATGTCAAATTCCCTTGCAAATGGGCTTGCTTAAGGTTGCACAGCAAGCTCAAATCGTTGACTCTTGCCTTCAGTTGGCGACGTTAGCTTTAATGTATCAATGCCCGATTGTTTGCGAAGAATTAAACTTTTCGGACAAAAAGCAGCGCTTAGGTGAAACGAGTCGTAAGTATGCCCGAATGCTCTCAAATTGGGCTTACAAAGAATTCTATAAACAACTGAAATCAATCCTTAGCAACCGTGGTATTGAATTGATCACAGTCAATCCAGCTTTTACAAGTATTATTGGCTTGTTCAAATACCTCAAAATGTACGGACTCGCCAGCGATGAA
>JAJAYT010000379.1 GCA_026786085.1 Microcoleus sp. CAN_BIN18
ATCATAATCTAGCCAAAGCGATAAGCGATGTTGGCTGGGGAATGTTTCTCACAATGCTTAAATACAAGGCTGAGTCTGAAGGCAAGATTTATATCGAGATTGATCGATGGTTTCCTTCATCCAAGACTTGCCATGTTTGCCTAAATCGAGTTGATAATTTGAATCTTGATCTTAGGTCATGGACTTGTAGTCATTGTGGTACGCACCATGACCGCGATGTAAATGCAGCAATCAATATAAGAAATGAAGCCTTGCGGATTCTGGCGTTAGGAACTAGCGCTTCTGCTTGTGGAGGGGATGTAAGTCGCCAAGAGTAAGATTTCGGTCTTGCTAGACGCTGTTCCCGTTGAAACAAGAAGCCAGCACGCGATCCGTCGTATCGGTCAGTGCCTGGTAGTTCACTTCCTAGTTTGTCTAAGCGGAATGAGTGATTTACAGCGTATTCCCAGAAATCGGCTTGCTTTACAGTTCTTGCCTAGAAAATGATTCTGTTCAAGAAACCCGGGTTTCTTTGTACTAAGGAATGAGAATTAAATAACTTCCACAAGTTTGTGGGATGGGCGGGACGCCCATCCCACAATAGCTGTTCTGTATTATTGCATATCAAAAAAAATCAAACAATGAGTGGGGTGTCCCGCCCGCCCTAAATATACAATTTAAATGTGCGACAGCTTAAGCATTGTTGGGGATACTATTTGAGCGAATTATTTGGTATATTTTTACATTTTGTTTAGATGAGACTTGTTTGTTTTTTGTGGGTAGCTTAGAGTCGCTCAAACTTAATCTATTCTATCTCCCAAGCAGACTGAAAAAAGTCCCACTCGCAAAGCATAGCATAGCGATAGGTTGTTTCTATTTCTGGCGTGAGTGGTGCTGTATAGCGATCGAGCAAACTTTCCAGTTGTTTGGCTAAAATCTCAAACTCAGCGGTGCTATAGGTAGAAATCCAATCGCTAAAGGCGTGTCCTGGTATTTCAGGTTTAGCTAGCTGCTGTCCCAAAAAAGCATACAAGCGCAAGCAAGGAGTCATCGCTGCTGCTGTCAAACCTATATCGCTTCCCCAGGCTGTGGCTAATAAAAAATCTGTGTAGCGGCGGGTAGCGATTCCCGGTTTTGCCTCTTGCAAGTTTACACCCCATTTGGCTGCATATCCTTGATGCAAGTGAAGTTCTTCTAAAACGCCGCTACCGAGATTGTGCAGGATTTCAAACCCCTCCCAATCTGGTGCCTTCGCAGCAGCGATACTATAAGCGCGAGCGAATGCTAAGAGAAAAAATGCGTCTTGTGCAACGTAATAGGCAAAACTATTTTGGGGGAGGCTGCCGTCAGCAATGCCTCTGACAAAAGGATGTTGCAGACAAGCTTCGCTTAAGTCTTGATTTGCTTGCCAAAGATAGTTAGAATTTGTCATGCGATTGTGAATCTAGCGGTTATGGTTGTAATTCTTAAGGTTCGGCGCAACATTTATGATAACAGATATATTCGGTTTGATATCAATTCCGGCTGCGCCGGAATGATATAGAGGACACGGAAGTGCCGTCTCCCTACGCCAGATTAATTGTAGGGGCACGGCATCTTGAGTGTCCTGACGCTGGGTAATATTAATTCCGATGCAACCGGAATTGATATGACTCCATTGTTTTTCCTAATAATTTTATTTTTGATATTTCAAAAAATAGATAAGTGTTGGCGCAGTGCTATTTTGCCCGTAGCAATTGTTTGGGGAGTTATTGTTGTTTTATCTACTGAAATTTTTAGTTTATTTAGGTAACTGACTTTTGACTGGATGTTTGGGCTGTGGTTGGTAGTGGATATTTGGGGCTTTATTGTTTATCTAAAATTTAAAAATGTCCAACCAATTTTTCAGCAAAGCCAAGATGAGAAACTTCCTAGTGTATTAATTTGGTTGCTAGGCGCTGTATCATTTATTTTTGCTGCGATTGGTTTAATTGCGATAGTTTCACCGCCTAATAATTGGGACTCGATCGCCGATCGCCCCAGGCGGGTTGTTCACTGGATGCGAAATCGCAATGTCGATCGCGTTATCCAACTTCTTACGTGTCACAATTAGATCACCCGCCTGGGGCTGAATTTGCGATTATGCACTTTCAGATTATCACCGGGGGCGATCGCTTTGCTAATCTGATACAGTGGTTGAGTATGGTTGGTAGCGCGATCCTAAATGAATTGTGTAATTGTTGTAGGGGCTCTTCCCCCCCCGTGGCGGTTGATGCCCGATCGCGTAGCCGAAGGGTTGAACCATTGCCCAATCCCTGAAACACCTACAAAATCGTGGATGAAGTGGATCGGCATTCTTGGCACTACTTCTACATATTTGTACAACTGATTTAGGATTGCTATAGTTACAAACCGCCACTAAAATATCAAGTATGATCGACAGCACACCGAAATATTCCTTTGTCATTCCTATTTATAATGAAGAAGAAACTCTAGCTGAACTTTATCGACGAATTAGTGCGGTGATGGCTCGTATGGATGGCCCAGTCGAGTTGATCTTAATCAATGATGGCAGTCGCGATCGCTCTTTGGAGATCCTACGAGAATTGCACGAAAAAGATTCACGCATTTGTTACCTCAGTTTTGCCCGCAATTTCGGACATCAGATAGCTGTAACTGCTGGTTTAAACTTTTCTACGGGTAACATTGTAGTAGTGATGGATGGCGATTTGCAAGACCCGCCAGAGTTGATTATAGACATGGTAGAACAGTGGCGGCAGGGTTATCAAGTTGTTTACGCTCAACGCACTCAACGCCGTCAAGAAGGTTGGTTTAAGCGGTTGCCAGCTTATATGTATTATCGCATTTTGCGCCATCTTGCGGATGTTGATATTCCCATAGATACGGGAGATTTTTGTTTGATGGATCGGTGTGTAGTCGATGTACTAAATGCGATGCCAGAACGCAATCGTTACATTCGGGGACTGCGGGCTTGGATTGGTTTTAAGCAAACGGCGGTTAAGTTTGAACGAGATCCGCGTTTTGCTGGCGAGGTCAAGTATACCTTCAGAAAATCTTTGAGTTTGGCGATGAATGGTTTAGTATCTTTTTCAAAAGTTCCTCTCCGACTTTCGATTTATCTGGGATTATTTGCTGCATTTGTATCTATATTAATGGCTTTTTTGATTTTGTATTGGCGGATTTTTTATCCGAGTTCGGCATTAACTGGTTTGACAATTGTGATGATGGCGGTTTTCTTTTTGGGTGCGGTACAGTTGGTCAGTATTGGGATTTTGGGCCAGTATATCGGGCGGATTTATGAGGAGGTTAAGGGCCGCCCACTTTATACTTTGGCAGAAGTTGTCGGTTTTGCCGATCGACAAATAGGTCAAGATTCCTGGCATCATTCAGAAACACCAGTGGAGCCATGATCATCATCAAGCACAACAGCAACTCAGTCAGCCCCTCCAAAGAAGTGTCGAATAAGTGCAGAACTCCATCGACATCACGCTGAGCGATATCGATCAGCGTGATGGATGAATCTGATGAATATACAGACTGGTTAGAGTCCGTTTTAGGCTTTTTGGATGAATTGGGAGTCTTGTTTAATGTCTTCATGAAATAATTTAATTTCAACTAATTCCCGACAATTTTGGTTTAACATTGTCTGACTTCTCTGTAATTCCCGCAGTGGCTTCTGAATCTAGTCTGCTAGAAATAGCTGACAAGGTTGGTTTTTGCATTTCTTCCATCCTCGCCATTGCTAAGAAGATTATCGTAGCAGTTTCTAAATTCTCAAAAATTTGTTTTGTGAAGTTGTCAATTGTAGTAATCATGATTCGTCCTCTAGTATATTGAGTCTCTGGGACTTTTCAACTTTGAATTTTCGATGCAATCAGACCCACAAGCACAATTAGACCTAATGCTCGACGAAAGTAGTTAACGCCTTGAAATAATTCTTCCCAGGCCCAAGTAAACAAAGTTCCAAAAGCTACTAGATCCAACCCTAAATTAATTTTTCCTGTTGTAACAATGAGCTTGAACAAACTAGCTACAATCCAGATAATCAGTGGTAAATTTGGGGGTTGAGCTATGACAATGTTGCCTTCGCTGTCGCGGAATGTGCGATCGAATAACGTATTTTCCATGAATTCATCCTCTATACATTGCTTGATTATTTCTGGCAGCTCCAACAACAGGGAGACTTGGGATCTACTCAACTGATTTGCGGTAAATCTTTTTGCAATCTAACGCTACTGGGCAAAGTGTTGTCTAATCTTTGCGGCGATTTGATTGTCCGTCATTTTATCAACTGTTTCAATACCTACGATGCGTCTACCGAGGTGATGTCCTTCAAGACGTTTTTTCAGTTCATCCTTTGCCTCACCAGGGCCAAATATTAGAATAGACTCTGCATCACGAATACACGCAACCACCTCATCGTAGTAAATATTGAGTTCTCCCGTAAAATATCTCTGACGGCTATTATCTGCGGGTACTTGAGATGATTCATAGCTACCCTTAAGCGGTGAATCACCCGATCGCCTAGGCTGTTTCTCTACATCCGATACTATTTCTTTCATCTCTTCCCCTTTCTCAGTAATAGCCAGGATACTAGCCTTCCGATGATCAATCCACAGCCCTGTTTTTGTTTTCATTGGATCTCCTTTGTTAACTATTTTTAAATGTAGTTAATTGTTAGCTTACTCTTTAAAATTGGCGAAGATATTGTTCTTAAGGAATAGTTTTTATGAAAGCAGGGTTTTATTTATGCGATCGCCATCCCTCATGACGCGAACTCATAGTTAATCTCTGTGGTTCTTCCTTTAAAATAGAGCCGAGTGCCTTCTGGATACTCCCATCCCACTTCACCTTCTAAAGGAATCAGCATCCCATTGCGAACTGAATATTCCCAGAATCGACCCCTCCAAGGCATCGCAGTCAGCTTGTCACGATAACGAGCCTCAGCCCGCATAGTGGCGATCGCCCCTTCAGCATTAAACTGAAACACAAGGGAGACAGTTGTTGCACCATCCGTCAAAGTAGCGCGAGCGGAGGTGTCATCGATCGCTTCCCAGCGCACACCTTGACTAGGCAATAGTGCAGTAGGATACCAAGTAGCCTCAGCAAAGAACCGCAATAATTCACCTTGGTTCGCTTCAGGCGTACTGTGTATTTTTGCAACGGTAAAAAGACCGAGTAATGATGCGTGTAAGTTACCTTCTCCTAAAAGATAGGTATCATGAACAAAGGCATTAACTCCTGGAGCCATCTGGATGCGTGCATCCCAATCAAAACCTAGCCGTTGAGTCGTCACAAGTTGAGTGGCAGTAAACGGACTCCACTTATCCTCAATTTCATTCAGATTGAACAGTCCCTGCTGAGAAAGTTTGACTGCCGCCACGATCGCTTGTCCATCCTTGAGAACTGTCTTGAAAAATCGTTGTACGGGTTCTGGTAAGCCTTCAATCTCTTTTTGGTCATAGATTTTGGGCTTAATTGTCTGTTGTTCATTTATTAATTTTGCTCGTAGGCGATCGGTATCTGACTGCCAGCGGTAGCTCCCATAAATAGCAGCAATTCCCAAGCTGACTACGATTAAAACACCAATAATTGCCATCCATTTAATCCACATGATATTTACCTAGGTTTATCGAGTTTATTTGCGATTGCGGCATACAGCATATAGAAAATCACAAAATTGAAGAAGATCCAGATCGCAGTGTGAATGATTTTAATCAGCGTTAATTTGGTTTCATTTTCCATATAGTTTGATTGTATTTCTCGAAAACCGGAAGAAATTGTTCTGTGGTAAATAGCATCGCTAATTTTTATCAGCTCGATTGTGGGTTATTTTATGATGATTTATAACTGCCAACAGCCTGCCATTCTTCGACAAAAGATGGTGGGACTGACAAGCTAACAGGTTCACCACCGATAGTTGGCAATGATAATTTCAGAGGAATCTCCGCCTGCAACTGCGGTAATAATGGCTGGAGGTTATACTGTCCGACGTTGGGTTCGGGAACGGCTGACTCGGTGAAAATATCACTAGAAGCTTCGGTAGCTGTGAGTGTTTTTCCTAGCGAATCAGTCAGAGTGAGGGGTTGGCTGCGATCGATCTTCGCCACTCCAGGAAAACCCACCAATCGCAGATCGAAACTCGTCTGGTTATCTGCACTGATGCGTTTAAAGGCGATCGCTTGCCAGTGATTGCCATGCTGATCTGTGAGGGTTTGCCGCGATTGATAAACCATCTGTCCTGGTGCTTCCTCTAGTTGGCGAATGGCGGCAATGGTCGGGTTTTGCCCAACTCCAACTAAGATGCAAAACCAGATAGCAAGTCCGATCAATATGGTCTGAATCGACTTTCCAAATATCATAAATTTCTCCTGAAGTTGAATTATGAAACTTTCTACGATCCTAATTACTGAGTAACTATTTGAGGTTTTTCTCTACCAAATTGCCACAGCAAGATGACACCCAAGCCGAACAGATTGACTAGGGAAACTACTAATCCTCCGAAAAATGGAATTAGTGTCAGAACAGTCACGATCGCCAAACCCACCAATAACTGCTGCTGCAAAGATCGATCGCCCTTACCAACTACACGTTGACCGACAAAAAGCGCCACACCTAATGAGCCGACTAGAGCCGTGACAACCGCCGTCAGACTCAGGAGTGGAATCAGAGGAATACCAATGAGCGTAATCGCTAAAAACACGGTAGCAAAGACAAAAGAAACGATCGCCCCAATGCCCCATAAAGCTGTCAAACCCGGACGTTGACGCAATTGTGTAGCCAAAGCAGGTAGGAACTGTGGGCTGCTATGCAAAATAATCAATCCGAGAATAGCTGCTACTACGGCGGAACTAATTCTAAAAATGGCAATGAAGAAATATTGCGCGAAGAAGCTACTTCTGCCGCGATTAGAGCCATACATCATGCCATGTCGATCGCTAAATGTAGCGCGTTCACCACTAACGATCGCACCTGGTTCCTGTACGATTTTGCCGCCAAAGGAGTAAGCATCACCCTCTACCCGCGCTCCTTTTTTCAGGATGACATCCCCGCCAAAAGCGATCGCAGTATCCAAAACTCTGGCGTTAGGGGAAACCGTAACACTCCCCCCAAAAGCATGGGCATTTTCGACAACTTGATTCTCTGCTACGGTGATGTTTCCACCAAAGCGAATCAGGTTAGTATTGTTAATATTGATATCAGTCTGAGCCAGGGCATTGCCTGCAAATATCAAGCAAATTGTGGCTATAAAAGCTAGAATTAGTTGTTGCCATTTCATAGATTTTATCCTCATCAATGAGAAGAAGAGGGACTATTTTTCATAGTATTGAACAAAGATGAAGAAACTGTGATGAAAGCTTGATCGGAACGACAACAATTTATTATTTAATGTGTATATTATGCTGGCTTAGCTAGTTTATCTTTTGAAAATTGCGAAGGTACTGTTCTTAAGGAATAGTTTTTATAAAAGCAGGGTTTTATTGAGGCGATTCCGAGTAATTTAACGATCTAAATCTCGTCGTGCTAAGGCTTGAATCTCTGTTCGCAGTGCAGTAATTTCTGCTTGCAGGGCTTGAATTGATTTTGTACCCGCTATTTCTGCTTCACCATTCTCTGCATCCTGATCGATAAAATATGTTGCCAGTGTTGCTGTCAAATAACCACATACTGCAACCGCATACAACCCCAGTAAAAAACACAGCACCCGCCCTTCCGCTGTTTTCGGGAAGTAATCGGAGCCGATCGTCGTCATCAGCATTGCCGTCCACCACAGCGCCGTAGCATAGTCAGTGATACCATCAGTACCATCAGGAAGTTTGCGCTCAAACGCATACATTCCAGCCGCGCCAATTAGGGTGACGCTCGCAGTTAATGCCACCACATAGCCAAACCCCCGACGCTTAAAACTTGCAGAGAGCAATCCCATTCCCCGACTGGTTCCGATCGTCAGACGAACCAACTGGAATCCTCGAACTGCATGAATCGATCGCAAAGGCTGGATAACTCGAAAAATCCGAAATATTCGCAACGCTGGAATCAGCAGCGAGAAGGCGATTAACCAGTGGTGTTTCAGGTAAGAGAGTTTGCGAGGAGCAAGCATCAATTTGATGCCAAAATCCAGGATAAAGGCGATCCAAATGGTAGTACCGATCGCCTCTAATAAAGAATTCAATCCCCAAACTAGCTCGACGATAAACAGTCCTAACCAGGCAAAACTCAGCACCAGCATCGGCGTTTCTAGCCAATCTTCCCACTGTTGCAGCACTTCGCAGCGCTCTCGATCCAAGGCCGATTCTGGTTGTTTCTGATAGCTCATAATTTCTTGCATCTTACTTTTTCAACAGAATTTCGGCATCCACAGGCATACCCGGTTTCACAAAACCACCAGGTTTATCAAAGCTCAGTTTTACGCCAAATACTTGCTCCACGCGGTCTTTTTGAAAATAGATATTTTCCGGTGTAAAGGATGCTTTGGCATCAATTGCTATAACCTTTGCATTTAAGGGATGTTGATGTTTTTGATCATGATCGAGGTAGACTTTGGTAGGTTGTCCTACCCGAATTTGAGCGATTTGTCCTCCCGGAATAAACCCACGCATATAAACTTGTTTCATGTCTACTATCCGCAGTAGTGGGCGACTTGGTAGCACTACGGTTCCAGGTTCCACGCTGCGGGTTGTGACAACTCCACCGATCGGACTTTTTACGGTTAAATTATTCAAACGGCTTTGGATCAGTTGTTGGTTTGCCTCTGCTGTTTTGACATCTGCCTGCGATCCCAAAAGCGCGACTTGTGCTTGGTTTACCTGGGTTTGTAGACGGCTAATATTCGTTTCCTGCCGATCGGGATTCAGGGCTGTGGTTTGTGCTTGGGTTAATTTTCCCTGAGCAATCGCGATCGCATTACTAGCTACTTCTACACCAGCCTGACGACTTTCCAGCATCGCCTGAGCAGTCTCAAATGCGGTTTGTGCTAGATCGGCGCGTTGTCGAGTTTCTGCACCCAGATTGGCTAAATTAACAAAGCGATCGCGATCGACTTTTGTCTGTTTCAGCAATGCTCTGGCTTCTGCTACCCGTGCTTGTTCCTGCTTGAGTACCGCCTGTGCTGTGCTTACTAGGGCTTCCGCTTCTGCGACTTTACCGATCGTATCGCCTTGAGATTGTTTGAGATTTAGCCTTGTGTCTGCTACCTGACTTTTTAGCACCAAAATTTGAAGACTAGCAGCGGCTTCTCGTTGTTTAGCGGCGTTAACATTTGACTTAGTTGCTAATAGTTCTGACTGCACTTCATCGTCATCTAAACGTACTAATAATTGCCCTTTCGTCACCGTTGCACCTTCTCGGACTGTTACTTCTTTAACACGACCAGATCCTTTGGTGCTGACATCAGTTTCATAGCCTTCAATGCGCCCACTAAAAGAGATGATGTTATTATTTTTAGGACGGAAGAAACCATACCAAATTCCTGCACCGATGCCTGTAATCGCCATAGTTCCTAGCAGCAACCATAACCAAAGGTGAGAAGAAGATTTAGGCGCAGGTGGTTGAGCAGAATCAGTCGGTTGTG
>JAJAYT010000380.1 GCA_026786085.1 Microcoleus sp. CAN_BIN18
AAAAAAAAACAAAAAAAAAATCGCTTTTAAACTTTATTTATTATAAAAAAAAATTCGCCCCCGCCGCGCGCCTTCCCCCAACCAAAAAAAAACATTCAACACACACCGCCCCCCCCCGTCTCCTTTATCATGTCTGAGTGCTTATTTTCGCAGAAATAAGTTTTATGAAGAAAGGAGAAAATATAATATTTTCTGCTATTGTGAAAACTCATCAGACAAAAAATTCCTAATTTAACTCAAATTTTGGCTATCTAATTTTTACAATGGAAAAAGCATCTAACAGGTTCGCTGAATTTGATTTGATCAGAGCTTTGGCGATCGTCAGTGTCGTGATTATTCACGCTGGATTCTCGGCATTTCGAGATAGCAGAATTCTGTTTGTGGCGATCGATACATTCCAACTGTTCTGCGTACCTGCATTTTTACTGCTGAGCGGTTTTTTTCTCACCAACAAACTCGAAAATCAAAATAATCCTACACTTGTCTTAAAGAAAAGACTGTCAAAAATTATACCTCCCTATCTATTTTGGTCAGTAGTTTTGTACATTTTAAAGAATGTGTGGGATCTCAAAAAAATTGATTTAATGGCATTAATTCGAGATATCCTGACTGGCTCGGTGATGCCTCCCTATTACTTTATAGTGGTAATTATTCAATGCTATTTTTGGTGGTGGCTGCTAGTTAAATTAAAATTTTTAGATCCCCGAAAAGTTTTGGGCTTGGGTTTAATAATTCAAACAATTTTTACAATATTATTTTACTCAACCGCTCTCAAATACATATCAATACCTCTACCTTTGATGGAGCGCTGGATTTTCAGTTGGATTTTGCCCTTTTCAACAGGCTTATTTTTAGGAAGTTCGTATAACAGAATTCAACCCGTTATCGAACGCCGAAAAGTGCCAATTTTAGGAGCCACTATCCTGTTTTTTATAGCGAGCATTTGGGAATATTACCTGATAAGTGAAGTTAATTCAGACGGATGGTTTCTGCGATCGTTTTTTAAACTATCTTCTCAAGGATACGCAATTTTGTTCGTCTTGTCGATCCTAGCATTTTCTAAGAGTATCGCACTTCCCAGTAGACTATCTGGGTTAGTCAAAATATTGGCGGCTTATTCATTCCCGATATATCTCTTGGATTCGACAGTAGTACAATATGTGCTGTTAGTGTATTATAAATTTATTGACCCCGTACATCCGCTACTGAAGCTCGGCTTTTTAGTTACCGGGACTTTGTTGGCTTGTTTGGCAATTATTTACCTGTTGCAGAAAGTTCTGCCCAAAAAATACAGCCCGTACATTCTGGGAATTTAATCTGACTTTGTGTTTCAGCGGATGTCTTCATAAAACTGTTTGAGATATCTAGCTGAAACGCCAAAACCCCACAAAAAACCGATCGCAAGATAGATGGCAGTTGCTTTGAATTCGCCCCAATTCGCCACTCGTCGGTCGCTGCTTTCGACAACCCGATTGACTAACTTAATTTTACCCCTGCGCACCAACTTCAAACACAAATCCGCTTCCTCCATAATTGGTAGCGCCGCATCGAAACCACCGCATTCCCAAAAATCTGCGCGGCGGCAAAAAATAACTTGATCGCCAAACAGCAATCGCAATCCTTTGACAAATAAATGAGGGCGAAATAACAGCGGTGCGTAATAAGTTTTCAAGTAATTGTGCAGGGAAAAAAACCATCTTGTTTGCTGCGAACCTGTCATTAAAGAAATAAATCCGCCGCCGACTATTTCGGCATCGGATAATGTTTTTTGGATAACTGATACAATGTCATCTGGGACTAAAGTATCGGCGTGGAGAAAGCACAGAATGTCGCCCGTAGCGGTTTGTGCACCTAGGTTCATTTGTACGGAACGTCCCGGTATAGTGCTATGAATAACTGTGGTTTTCGAGGAAAGGGCGTGAAGCGCAGCTATCCCGTAGGGAATCGCCACTGTCTCGTCTTGACTGCCGCCATCTACCACCAAAACCTCCCAAGCAGGAGGATTGAGAATACTGAGTTGACGGAGAGTACGTTCCAGACAAGTCGCTTCGTTCAGGGTGGGAATAATAATAGAAACGCGATCCATCTGGTTAAAATTTATGCCAAAGGTATTATAATCAAAAATTGTGGCGATTCACAACCTTAGCTCAAATCAATCAAAAGTGCGTGAATCAAACCTATATTGCTCTAACTAGGATGGAAAAACCTGTGGTAAAAACTGAAGTCAAAAATGATTTAGAATTCTACGACGAAAATGCAGATAATTGGTGGGACGAAAAATCTAAAATTTATGCTCTCTACCATCTAAACAAACCTCGATTTGAGTTTTTTGACAGACACGCGACAAATTGGCAGGGATTGAAAACCTTAGATGTCGGTTGTGGTGGCGGTTTTTCCTGCGAGTTTATGGCTGAGAGAGGCGCGATTGTTTCGGGAATAGACCAATCCCAAAAGTGCGTTCAAGCAGCCAAAAATCATGCCCTTCTTAGCGGTTTTGAAATTGACTACAGACAAGGTTTGGCAGAAAATATGCCCTATGATGACAATACCTTTGATGTGGTAATTTGTGTTGATGTTCTAGAACACGTTGCCGATTATAAACAAGTTGTGTCTGAAGTTCATAGAATTCTGAAGCCTGGCGGATTGTTCTTTTTTGACACGATTAATCGAACTTTTTCGTCGCAAGTTGTGATGATTGGGCTGATGGAAAATATCTTGCAGGAAATTAGGCGGGGCGTTCACGATTGGGACAAGTTTATTACCCCGGAGGAACTGTCTGTGGTGATGGGCGATACTGGTTTTGGTAATATCGAAATTAAAGGTTTTGATATGTTTGGACAAATGGGCGCCATTTTATCCGAGATGCACGGTTTTTGGGGAAATTTTACAAGTGGAAAGCAACTATTTCCTTCGGGGGCAGTTTTCAAACAAGCAGCTCAACTGTTAACAGTTAATTTCGGTAATTATGTTGATTACAAAAAGTCTGGGTTGTTTAAAATCCAAATTAATGAGGATACTTCGATTATGTATGTTGGGGTGGGAGTGAAGAATTAGTGTGTTGACTGTTGACTGTTGTGATTAGTTATTTGTTAGCAGCTACCAATAACCAATAACTAATAACTGATAACATTTTTCAGAAATAACTGAAATTAATTAGCAAGTATTTTGCGGTGGGTGCGATCGCCCATCGTAATTTTTTTTACCCAAAATTACCGCCCCATATTGAGTCTGAGCTGGAATCGCTGCTTGTAAACCCAGATACATAGCTTATTGTAACAAAACTTAATGTTATAATTTTGACAATTTTTTGAAATTATATGGTAGCTTATTGATTATAAATCGCAATAGATACCGGAAGTTAACAGTACCTGGAGGTCAATCACCGTGACAGCAACAGCATCAATGGTGTCCTTGTTTGCCGATCGCACCTACGACACACAACCCCCTTCGAGCCAAAAACTGATGAATTTGCGTACAAATTCAGAAATACCAGACCTCGATCATTCTCAAGATGTGACTATAGCCGTCTTAGAAGGGCTGGGAAATCTCGCTGTGGGCGATCGGACAGTGACTTTACAACCGGGAGTATTTGTGTTTATACCCGCTGGCATTCCACGCACCCTAAAAGTAGAAACAATACTGAATCTTTTAGTGATTAACTACGAAGCAGACCCCGATCTTGGCGAGTCAGTTTGGTTAATGACTTTTCAACTTTAACAAGATGAAAAAACAGTGTCCTTGCTGCCTTGACTCTCTGATTTCTCAAGTTTGCCACAATCGCGTCTATTGTTTTTGCATGAATTGCAGGCAGGAAATGCCAAGTCTTGATTCAAAAAAAATAAATCTCAAACCCTGTAAACTTTTACTTTCGGAGTAACAATGTCGAAATCTATTGGACTATTCTACGGAACTACAACTGGCAAAACTGAATCTGTTGCTGATATGATTCGGGATGAATTCGGCGGCAGTATTGTGACTTTGCATGACATCGGCAATACTGACAATGATGATTTTGCTGAATACGAATGTTTGATTATCGCTTGTCCTACTTGGAATATCGGTGAACTACAAAGCGACTGGGAAGGATTTTTGCCAGAAATCGAAAATATTGATTTTAGTGGCAAGAAAGTGGCTTATTTGGGAACAGGCGATCAAGAAGGCTACCCCGATAATTTTATGGATGCAATGGGGATTTTAGCTGAAAAAATTACGGAACAGGGTGGCGAAACTGTTGGCTATTGGCCAGTAGATGGCTATAATTTTAATGAATCTAAGGCTGTAGTTGATGGTAAATTCTTGGGTTTGGCGATCGATGAAGATAACCAATCTGAGATGACGGAAGCACGGGTTAAATCTTGGGTGTCTCAACTCAAGAAAGAATTCGGCTTGTAGACTGCTACTACTAGCGGTAAGGTGCGCATTGCACACCCTACTGGGAAGAAGTTAAACTTATTAGGTAAGGTGCGCATTGCGCACCCTACTGGGAAGAAGTTAAACTTATTAGGTAAGGTGCGCATTGCGCACCCTACTGGGAAGAAGTTAAAATTATTAATAGTTCAATTTCTAAGTTAAAGTTGATGAAATTCACTTCAGATGATGTGCTGTGGCTAAGTGCCAGCCAGAGTTTACAATTATTCGATCGCTCTTTGCTTCACTATTTAAATCAGTCCGTACCAATCCAAATATGGGAATACGAGCAAACGGAAGACGAAGGTTGTTCCTTAGATGTCGCTGTTGAGCTACTGCATCACTATTTAAAATTTCGCGATCGCCCAATCCATCTCATCGGGCACAGTACCAGCGGACTAATTGGTTTAATGTATGCGCGCCGCTATCCTGAAAAAGTAAGTTCTTTGGGACTCTTAGCTGTCGGCTTGCCATCTAATATTAATTGGCAAGCTCATTACTATACACATCTTTCGGCTTTTTCCTGGAGTCGCGAACAAGTTCTAACCCAAATGGTTAGCGATATGCTGGGACTCCAAAATCAAAGTCTCAATCAAAAATTTGTACCATATTTTGATGATGATTTAGCCTGCTCTCCTTGTCCTCACTCCTTATTCACGATGAATAATTTCCGCGATGAGGGTGTAGAAGTACCTTTGTTGTTATGCAGTAGCAAGACAGACTTTGTAGTATCTCCCATTTTGATGCGTCGCTGGTCGAAATTTCTTAAAAAAGGCGATCGGCTTTGGGAATGTAAAGACGGTAGGCATTTTTTCCATCACTTCTATCCAGAACAAGTTGGCGAAGAAATACTGAATTTTTGGCTATCTATACACAGTCGCCAACCGATTTTAGATTTGAAGTTCTAGATTTGCGATCGCAACTATCAAGATAAATATCTAACAAGTTTTGGTACTCAAAGCAGTCTACGAGCCTACATGGCGAAAATTTACTGCGCTGTCAATTCTTTATATATTAAGGATTTGCAGCACTAGCAGCTCCCCGCAATGAAAATTTATGGTTAATGTATTATCATATATTAATGAGTCTCATTTTCAATAACCAACCGTGAAAAATTCAAAAAGTGCGATGGCTACGACCCCGGCTTGCGCCTACGAACGCAACAGCAGCTCAGCCAAGAGCCAGCCGTACTTTAGAGTACCGCTAAGCCTCAAAATTATCGTGCCGTTTCTAAGTGTATCTGTCACTCTGTTGTTATTAGTGATACACACAGTCAAAATCGGATTTGCCAACACTCTCGAAAAAGGAGTGCGCGATCAAGTTGAAAACCAAGCAGTTTTGGCCGTGCGAGACTTCAAAAGTCGATCGACTCAATTGACAAAGCAAGCTAAATTGTTATCAGAAGAACCAGAAATTATTAGTTCTATAGAAAAAAAAGACACAGACATCTTACGCCAAGATATATTATCTCTACAAACCACCTTCAAACTAGATTTAGTCGAAGTAGTAAATGCGCGCGGCGAAATGGTAGCAGAGTTGCGAGAAGAGTGGCTCACAGGCAAGAACCTAATCAATAGCGCAGCGATAAATTCAGCACTCAAAGGCTTAGAAAAGTCAAATTTCGTCAACATTGACGGCAAACCACAAGCATTGCTAGTAGGATTTGCACCGATTAGAAACAATAATAGGATAATTGGCGCTGTACTCCTCGGTTACTCAATCACAGACGAACAGTTGCAGCAAATCAACATTGATACTAACAATATAAATTACTTTGCCATCTTCAAATCCGGCGAATTAATAGCGACTAATTTTGCTGAAATTCGCTCGAAATCTTGGCAAGTACCTGCACCAGAGACATCGACTACTAAAATCGATATTGAGCGTCAATCTTACATCATGCAAACGGTAGAAATGTCGGAAATAGGCGACAGCATAACCCTAGCCGTATTTAGCCCAATGGCGACAATGCAGCAAACACAATTAACCTTATCTAACAGGCTTGATAGTTTCTTTTGGGCAGGAGTAATTCTCGCCACGATTGTTGGTGGTATAGTTAGTCGAATCATCGGCAAACCAATTCTTGACTTAACTAAAAATGTCAATTGGATGGCAAGCAATGAATATTTTTCTGATAAAGTACCCATTCCTTCCGGCTATGAATTAGGTCAACTTGCTGAAGCTTTCAACTTGATGATAGAACAAGTAGAAAAGCGCGACAGTAAACTCAACCTACAATTGCACCAACTGAGACAAACGCTTCATGATTTAAAAAATGCCCAGTCTCAACTAATTCAAGCCGAAAAAATGTCCAGTTTAGGATTGATGGTGGCTGGTATCGCCCACGAAATTAACAACCCAGTTAACTTTATCTATGGCAACCTCTGGCACGCCAATCAATACACCACAGATTTGATCAAACTTATCGGACTTTACCAGCAGGAATATCCGAATGCAACAGCGCCGATTCAAGACTGCATAGAAGAAATTGAACTCGACTTTTTATCAGAAGATTTGTCAAAATTGCTATCTTCGATGAAAATGGGAACTGAGCGCATTCAGCAAATTGTTTTGTCTCTGCGAAACTTCTCTAGGTTAGATGAAGCTGAAATGAAGCCAGTCGATATCCATGAAGGAATTGATAGCACACTTTTAATTTTAAACAGCAAAATCAAAACCGCAATTAAAGTAATTAAAAATTACGGAAAATTGCCGTTAGTAGAATGCTATCCATCGCAGTTAAACCAGGTATTTATGAATATCATGGCTAATGCTGCTGATGCACTACTGAGCAATCCAAATCTGCGAAACAAGGAGATTGAAATTATCACAGAAATGGCAGGAGTAAATCAAGTGGTGGTGAAGATTCGAGATAACGGTACTGGAATTAATACTGATGCGATCAACAAGCTGTTTGACCCATTTTTTACGACTAAACCTGTGGGGAAAGGAACTGGTTTAGGGTTGTCGATTTCTTACCAGATTATCGAGAAGCATCAGGGGAAAATAGAAGTGAATTCAGAAATAGGTGAGGGAGCAGAGTTTGCAATTTATTTGCCTGTTAAATCCCGCATCAGAGAAGCCGCTTGTTAGTGTGAGAGTTAATCGGGCTTCTTTAATTTAATATCAGTTAGCTATTTGATTAGAGGAGACGGCATTGCCGTTTCCCTACCGCAAAATAATCATGAACTGGCGAGGAGGAGACTGCACGTGCCGTCTCCCTACCGCAATTAATTGTAGGGACTAAGGCCAAGCCGTTTCCCTACCCCAATTAAGTAACCAGACAGAATTAATTACACACTCCTGATTTCTTAATGGCAAGTTGCAGAAACAGGCTCTTTTTCTGACACCAATTCACCAGGATTTACCCATACATAAATCTCGGTGGCATCGTCGGCGCAACTGCCGCACCCGCCGCACTTTTTGGCTTCTGCCATTCTACTAATTCGCCCTTTCCGAATTAAGCGGTTTAGCATTCCGCGCAAAGCATCACCATCCATGCGGAAGTGGATTTTTAGATCCGCAATGGAGGCTCTTTTGTTGTCAGCAATAAATTTTTGAATGTCGCTTAAAATCATGGCTTTTCTCCTTTCTTGTCGTAAGATGTTGATGTGAATAGTGGTCGGGTGGGGGCGGGTTTATGAGATTTTTGGTCTTTTATGTAGATGGTTGGTGAACCCGC
>JAJAYT010000381.1 GCA_026786085.1 Microcoleus sp. CAN_BIN18
AAAATCAGCTATATTCACTGGTTTAAGGAAATCGTATTTAATTGCTAAAATCAGCAGTTGATAGGATTCGTGTATCTATTTTTAGAATCCTCTTAATAAGCATTCAACACTTCTGACCGCCTTGATTTATTTGTAGATAGGTATCCCGCACTGGTTCTCTGTAGGTTTGGAGCGTTTTTACTGTACAGCTAGAGTCTTCCAAAAGATTGTTTGACCAATCAGAATCGTTCGATTGTTTTTGGATCAGAGATGTCCAGCCTTCCGTCATTGACTCGGCAACAAATTCGCCGCTCCAATCTGGATTAAAACGATAGATGGCGACTCGATCGCACTTGAGGGTTTCTCGCAATTCCGAGGTTGTGGTTGCGAAGATTGTGTCAATATCTAAGGAGTGACGGATGCGATCGATCGATCGGGCGATCGCTTGTTCCCGCTGGGCGCTTTCTCGCAAAGCTGTCTCGGCTTGTTTGTGATCGCTAATATCCAAGACAGTGCCGAACCAACGGATCAATTGCCCTTTTTCATCAAAAACCGGTTTCCCTCTGACTTGAAGGTAAGTGAGCGAGCCATCTCTGCGGATCAGTCGCTGATCGAATTCAAAGCTTTTTTTGTGGATAGATCGCTCCTGAAGCATTGTCAGATATGGCGATCGATCTTCGGGATGAAAACGCTCGATTAATTCTGCGGTTGCTAGCGGTTTTTGAGTCGGATCGAGCTCGAACATACGATAGAGTTCTTCACTCCAAGTGGGTGTTGCTGTGGCTATATCGTATTCCCAACTACCAATATGGGCAATTTTTTGGGCTTCCAGCAGTCGGGATTCGGCTAACTGGCGATCGCTAATATCGCGGGCTACCCAAACCACGGAGCGATCGGACAGTGGCGAAATTTTAGCAGCAAACCAAACTTCTTGGTTGTTAATCTGGAGACTGTAATCAAAATTAATAGTTTGTTGGGTTGCCAATGCCTGTCGAACTTGAGCGAAATAAATCTCCTCGGTTTCCTGCTGAAAAAATTGTTCGATGATGGAGTCGCTCGGATTCGCGTGATTGTGGTATTGAAAAATTCCTTTGGTGGGTATAATCTGGATAGTTTTTTCTTCGGGTTCGATCATCAGGATAATATCTGCGATCGAGTCAAATATTTTCATAAATTGATCGGTCGAACTGCAAAGTTTTTCTTCGATCAATTTGCGATCGGCAATTTCATGCTGTAATAGTTCGTTAGCACGAGCTAAGGCGGTGGTACGTTCAGCAACTTCTGTTTCTAAAGTGCGATTGTAGTCAGTTAAGATTTTTTCTGATTGTTTCCGCCCTGAGATGTCAGCAAAAGCATTGATCGCATAAATAATGTTGCCGCCTCCGTCAAAAATTGGTGTGGCGCGCACCTCAAAAGGAATAATTTCCCCATCTCGATGAACTTCTAAATCGTCAATTAACACCGTTTCGCCCAGCAGCGCTCGGAAGGCTGGGATTTCTTCAGTTGGATAGGGCTGGTTTTGGCGGTAGATTTGATAAGCTTCTACAATTTCTTGTAAAGTCGCTTCGGGGATAGTTTCTAGGCAAAGCAAACGCTTGGCAGTTTCGTTTAAGTAGATGACTTTACCCGACGTATCGTGGATAGATACCCCGGCTGGTATGGCTTCGATAAATTGCTTGAGTTGGCTCTCGCTCTGCGCTAAAGCTTCAGTTAAAGATTTTTGTTCTGCAAAAGCCTTTTGTAGTTGCGCTGCCATTAAATTGAAGGAATTGGCGAGTTCTCCGACTTCATCGAAGCGTCTAATTTCTAAAGGTTGATCCCATTCGCCTTTTGCTAGATTTTTGGCGGCGGTATTCAAGCGCAAAATGGGTTTTGTCACCCAACGGGAAGTCAACAATCCGATCGCACTTGCCAACACCAGCGTACCCGCGCACAACCACAATGTATTGCGGGTATTCGCTTGAATGTGAGTGATGAAATCCGACTCTGGCACCACCACCACAATCAACCAATCCAAGCCACGCGCATCTCGATAGGGAGTGACGCGCACAAATTGCCGAGAGCCCTTACTCGTCAGCGTAAATTGCTGGGCTGTTTGCAGGGTGCGCAAGTTGCCAAATCGGTTGACGAGTTGCCGAGCAATATCTCGCGTTCTGATATCCTGGCTGTTGGTGGGTAGCAATGGCGTCGGTTGCTTTTTTGGCTGCTTCACAAAAGGCGTTTCTGGGGTGGATGCGGCAACCAAATTGCCCGATCGATCCATGATGAAAGTCTGTCCCGACGGAGAGAAATGCAGGCGGGTCAAAAAAGTGCTAATTTCCGAGAGCCTAGAATTATCGGTGAGGCGATCGCGGGTACGCTCTCCGACTTGTTCGATTAACTGATACGCTAGATCCTCGATCGTTTCCTGACTACTTTTGAAAGAAAGATAGCCTACTAGCGCGACGGCGCTGACTGTTTGCAAAACAAAGGGAACAATCAGAACGGTTCGCAGGGGAAGCTTGCTGAAAAGTTTGGCAACTCGGTGGTTGAGGGGATTAATAGGCATAGGATCAAGCAATTGCCATCGTGGGAAGTTAATTGTTTTGAGTCTTTGACATTTTTAGTTTAACGGGTTTAACTTGATGCTGAACTCGGGCTAAGAAAAGTTCCTGAGTACGGGTAAACAATTAATATTAATTCCGAAAATTATTGAATACGGGTAAACAATTAATATTAATTCCGTTGGAAACCACATCTTATTAATTAAAATTCCGGGGCTTGTAAATGACATTTACACAAACGATATCGGGTGCATCTCAATGAGTGTAAGGGCGAAGCATTCCGGCAGTAAGTCTCTGTTAACAGTTGACAGTTGACAGTTGACTTCGGAGTGCGAAGTTTTTAGGCAGGGGATTTAAGCCCCTGCCTAAAAACAATCCACCTAAAGGTGGGGGCTTAAATCCCCTGTGCTTTGGTTATAAGCCAATACGGTTCACTTAACATATTTATGCCCCGGAGATCCCCCTCGCATCCCCCGAAAGCAAAGGGG
>JAJAYT010000382.1 GCA_026786085.1 Microcoleus sp. CAN_BIN18
ACAAACGCCCCCACTACGAACCGTTTTTGTTATGGTAATCGACCGGACAAAATCTAATGCGGCGGTTGAAACCGCCCGGTGTTCTACAAACCAAATTACCCATAATTAATAATCGCCTCCAGCGCCGTATTGCCACGCTTCAACTAATCGGTGAAAATAGTATTGCTGTTCCGGTGCTAAATTTTTCACCTGCGGTTCTACGGCTTTCCCCAAAGGCTGCAATCCAGTATAAATTCCTAAATTAACATAATGAACCATCCAATCGAGCAAATTAGCTATTCCTACCTGCGGAATAATTTTCATAACTAATCCAGGATGGCTAATTGCTGTTTTAAACAGGGTTTTTGATAAAGCAGGAAACAGTACGATATCCTGAAGAAACGGCTTGAGCACTGGTTCTCCCAACTCTTCCATTACCTGAAATACAGCAGCCAAAAGTTGATTGATTTGATTGGGGTCTATTTTCTGATTCATCGCAGCACTCATCGAACGCTGAAACAACCAGGTGACCGATAGATTCGGCTGGTACGGTTGCAAAAGTGCGAGGGAATTTTTGTCGAGACTTTCGCTTGTCAAAGCTTCGTCAATTCCGAGAGTCAATCGTTTGAGGTGGCGCACCATTGCGCCGAAACCGCCGAAGCTGAGGGGAGATTGGCTACCGCTACTATCTCCGACTGGAAGTATGCGATTCCAAGGCGTTTTTAGAGGGCTTTGACGATAACAGGGAAAGAATCCGTAGAGTGCTCTTTGGAATTTTAACTGTTCCAGTTCGACGTTTTGATATTGGGGAAGTAAGCGCAAATAGTCTTCAAATAATGTTTCTAAACTGAATCTTTCTGTATCGGCGTCTATGTAGGTAAATAGGTAAGTTGTGCGGCCATCTCGTGCGGGAAATGCTTCCCAAAAATATTGGCACTGATTTTGCATTGGGGTGAAGGATGCAAATATATCGCCGGTTTCGTTTTGGTCAAATCCTTGGGCGCAACTACCGACTACTAAACATACTGCGTCGGGTTTTTTGCCTTGTCTGGCTTGGCGGACAATGGGCGAAAAATGTCCCATTGCGTCTAAGAATAATCTGGTTTTAAATAAATTTGTAGCACTTGTTATATCGGTATTTTCAGATTCTACAGCGACTCCATCAGGATGAATTGTTGCTGTTTTAAATGGTGTATTTTCAAATAGTTTTCCTCCCGATTCTAGGAATCGCTGTTTGAGGGTTTCGAGGAGGTAAACTGGGTCGATTCCGATGTTGAGTACGCCACGCACCCAGATGTCGGGGGTGTTGGCGAAGCTGATGCGGGCTGGATTGTATTCGGTGGCGATGGCTTTTTCTATCTCAGCAGCAGTCAGCAAATTTAGTTCGAGGAATGCGTCTAATTCTTTGCGAGAAATGTTCCATTCTTGTTCGCGCCCTCGCAGGATGCCGCGTTCGAGTAAGGCTACTCGCCAACCCCGCACGGCTAAGGCTGTACCGATTAATATTCCGAGGGTTCCGCCGCCGATAACTATGTCGAAATCGAGGGTTTCTAGGGGTTGTTGGCTGTGTTTGACGGCTTGGGGTGCTGGTGCGGTGTTTTGTTTGAGGTTTTCCCAGAGTCGATCGACCTTTCGTAGGCCTCCGAGGGCGTCTCCTGGCAATTGGGAGAGGATTTGTTCGGTGAGAGACATCGGGTTTTAATACTGAATAGTGGTTGATTTTCTATAATTTAGCTTAGATCAGCATTTCGGACAGTTTCAGGGCTGATGCATAAGGGGCGAGAAACCCGGTTTCTACGAGTTTTGGGTTGAGTAACGAGAAATATACAGAGAAACCCGGTTTCTCAAAAACCGGGTTTTTATCCCTCGTCGGTAAGTCTGGGGAATTATTTTCAATCAGCTATGCTTAATTCTTCTACTCGCAGCCGATCGCACAAAATTCGCTCGCACACAATAGCACCAGTCTCCACACTCCTGCAAACTTCTAACTGAGCGGACGGCACCGCTTCAAACAAAAAACGTTCTCCCGGAAACACCGTCCGCTCCAAATACCAATTAGGAATATTTGTAATCCGAGCAATTTGCACTTTGTTAGTCGTATTGAGATACCAACACAAAATGCGCGTATCACGTTCAGAAATTACCTCATTCATTGTCAAATTCATGTTTTTAAGTTGTTGGTAAAATTGTGCGATCTATCGACGACTGGCCTAAGCTTAATATAGCAGATCACCAGTTAAAAGCAAATTTTTTCTACATTATTTTGGTTGATTAATAAATGCCCTAGAGGAAACATTGGCGTCTTCCGCGTATTCCCAAGAAGGTGCAAAAGCCGGCATTGATAAAGTGCAAGATTTCCATCCTCCCCGAACAGGTGCGTTCAACAATTGACAGTGACCCACTGAACCTCTTTGCATCTTGTAGTGACCGCAAAAAGTACACTTAGAAGTAGGATTGCAGCCGCGCTCGCTAATTACCAGAGTGGGATTGCTGTGAATGTTGGTGCGTTCGAGAGTCAGAGTTTCCATCAAGATATTTTTTAAATTGTCACTCTCAAGTATGACAGCGCGATTTCAGTCGGTGCGTCTATCTAAAGGCTTAGTTCGCCTTTTAAGTTTTGTTGAGGGATCGATATAAAACATATCATTTTTGACAGTATAAAGCTAGGGAGCAATTTTATTTTTGTTAGTGTCGAATTTGCTTCCCCGGCTTTACTGCTGCGAGGCTCGCCAGGGAATCTATTTCCTCAGACGGAAGCTAATTATCCTCACCTAACTTGCTGAACAAATCGGCTAAAATTGTATTAGAAAATAAAAAACCTTCAGGATCGCTCAACCGCAAATTCCCCGACAGTGGCAGTTTCGCGCGATCGCCCAAAGTTGCGATCGCCCCATCCGCAGCCACAATTTCTACCCATCCTTGCCGCCAGTAGGGCTGCAAACAACGCCAAATTTGATCAACCGTTTGCTGAGTAAACTTTTCAGTCAGCGCCGACAGGCTAACTCCTGCTGCTAAACGCAAACCTAGCATCAGCGTTTCTAACAAAATGTCATTTTCTGAGACTTGAAAATTTTGCTCAATTTCTCGGTCAATATTATGCTGGGTTTCCCCTCCAAGTTTTGGGGTAGCTGGAGAAGTGATGGCAGAGATCGATCGCACCCACTGATAATATTCTTGAGTTTTGCGAGGCCTTGTCACCCTGCGGCCTTGTACGTAACTAGCCGCCCCCATTCCCAAACCGTAATAAGGGCGATTTTCCCAATAAACGCGGTTGTGGCGACACTGATAGCCATCGCGAGCATAATTAGAAATTTCGTAATGTTCGTAGCCAGCAGCGGTCAAAATTTCCCGCGCCAAACGGTACATTTGAGCAGAAGTTTCATCTGCTGGCATCGGCTGCGCGCCTGCTTCAAAGTAGCGCCCGAAAGCAGTTCCCTGTTCGACAATTAAGTCGTAACTCGACAGATGAGTCGGGCAAATTTCTACTGCCGATTTTAGGGAAGTTTCCCACTGTTCTAAAGTTTGGTGCGGCAGTCCCGAAATTAGGTCTAAACTGAAATTGACAATCCCAGCCGATCGCACTATTTCTACTGCTTCAAAAATTTCGGCCACAGAGTGCGATCGCCCGCAAGCTTGTAGCAATTCATCCTGAAAAGCTTGCACTCCCAAACTAACTCGATTTACTCCCGCGGCTGCATATCCCCGCAACTGTTCTAAAGTAAATGTTCCCGGGTCAATTTCTATAGAAATTTCTGCCCCAGCAGCAATCCCAAATTTACCGTCGAGAGTCTCTAAAATATGGCTCAATTGACTGACAGAAAGCAGCGAAGGTGTGCCACCACCAAAAAAAACTGTCTTCAGAGACGCGCCTAAATTTTCAGTTTCTTGAATTTCTTGACACAGTACCGGAACGTATTGCTGAATTGTGCCGGAATTATCGCCATTTTTGCGATCGCCCACCACAAAAACCGGAAAATCGCAGTAGTAACAGCGGCGGCGACAGAAAGGGATGTGCAGGTAAGCCGAACTGGGGATGCCGGATTTTGCCACTTGCACACTTTTTTTTAATTCAAATGTTAAATAATCTGTGGTAGGGTTCATTACATCTCAAGCCCAAAGTGCAACTTCAAATCTAAAGTTTTAATTAAACTGTCATAAATAATTATGTATATTATGACATTTTTTGAGTAAAAATTGGTTGCGAGCGATGGCTGGGAGCCCCGCAAGCTACGGCTATTTTAGTTTAACCTCAACCAAGTTTCGAGCGGCAGTAATTCCCGAACAGTCTACAGGGCAGTCTATTGGGAGTTCGCAGACACCCTTGGCGGGCGCGCTGAATGCTAGATTGAGCGCGCCCGCGAAGCCAACGAAGAGGATCGCACATCCCTCAAAGGGTACAACCGCGAAATATAAGTTTATGAAAATCCCTCAGTAGATATAGCGATATCCGATCGCAACTAGGAAAAAACTATTATCACGGGAAAGATATAATGTAAACAAATTCATTAACCTAGAACTAATGCTAGACGCAATCATAATTATCTCATTTATCATCGCAGGCGGAGGTATCGGATATTACGGAGTCGAACTCCTGCCGAGCAACCTGCTGGAGCAAGTTACAAATATACAAGGTTTGAGTTCCGTACTAGGCTCGTTTGGAGCATTAATGGGCTTCGTGTTCGGATTAGTGGCTCAAACAACCTACCGACGATTAGAAAAGCAAGTCGGCGATATGCCAGTGGAGATGCTGCTGACGCGGGCGATCGGCTTAATCATCGGGCTGCTAGTCGCGAACTTAATGCTGGCTCCGCTGTTCCTGCTGCCAATCCCCCGCGAATTCGGCTTCATCAAACCTCTAGTCGCAGTCTTGGGAAGCGTCATGTTCGGCTTCACAGGTGTTAGCTTAACCGACACTCACGGCCGCGCTTTCTTGCGACTGATCAACCCCAAAAGCTTAGACACGGTGTTGGTAGTCGAAGGTACTTTCAAGCCAGCTTCTGCCAAAGTAGTCGATACAAGCTGTATAATTGACGGCCGAATTGAAAACCTGCTCGAAACAGGTTTCCTGGAAGGTCAAATTATCATCCCGCAATTTGTGCTGCAAGAACTACAACTGGTAGCCGATTCCGCCAACGATCAAAAGCGAGTGCGCGGGCGTCGCGGCTTAGATGTACTCAACCGCATCAAAGAAGCATATCCAGAACGGATTCAAATTCACTCGGCTGACTACGAAGACATAGCCACAGTCGATGCAAAATTAGTCCGATTCGCCTTGGATATCGACGGCATTTTGCTCACCAACGACTACAACTTATCGAAAGTAGCTACCCTCCAAAAACTGGTAGTTTTAAATATCAACGATTTGACTCATGCGGTGCGCCCGACTTATTTGCCCGGAGATACGATCGAACTAAAAATCCGCAAAGAAGGCAAAGAACCGTCTCAAGGCATCGGTTACTTAGATGACGGCACAATGGTTGTCGTAGAAGCAGGTAGCAGTTACGTCGGCGGCGAAGCCCGAGTCGTAGTCACCAGCGCCCTGCAAACCAGCGCCGGCCGCATGATTTTTGCCCGCCCTCAAGAGTCCGCTATTGCTTGAAACTCACAAACAATGGCTAGGGCAATCAGAATCAAATGTTGCGATCGTTGTTCCCAATCTGCCCCGACTCTCTACCGCGCCCGGTATGACGAGTCGGGGCTTTGGTTTTTTTTGTGTCTTAAATGTTGGGAATTGGTAAGTGAAAATAATCCTTTATACTTCTACGGTGGCACTTGGAAAGCCAGTAAGAAAAAATAAAGTTTGTAGTGAGGACTTTAGTCCTCTCTCTGGCGTTTAGTCAAGAAGGACTAAAGTCCTTACTACAAACAATTATGATAAGCCCTAGTTTCAAC